>NZ_CP053712.1 GCF_013201075.1 Lichenicola cladoniae
CTACGGCAGCCAACCGATCTCGATCCATGACGGCCAAGGCAAGACCGGAATGGTTTATGGTCTCTACGTGCAGGACGAATGGAAAATCCTGCCGCGCGTGACCGTCAACTACGGCGTGCGTTTTGATGGTGTCAGCGAGTTCGTGAGCGAAACCCAGCTCAGCCCCAGGATCAACGTCGTCTGGCGGCCCACCGACACCACCACCCTGCATGTCGGCTATTCGCGCTACTTCACGCCGCCGCCGTTCGAGGAGCTGTCGGGCGGCTATATCGGCGCCTTTAACGGTACCAGTGCGGCCGCCGCAACGACACTGAACGACAAGGTGCAGCCGGAGCGGGACAACTATTACGACGCTGGCATCGATCAGATCGTGCTACCGGGCCTGCATGTCGGCTTTGATGGCTACTATAAACAGGCCAACGAACTCATCGACGAAGGCCAATTTGGCGCGCCGATCATCCTGTCTGCATTCAACTATGCGCAGGGACAGGTGCACGGCTTCGAGGGCACTTTCTCGTACGATCGCGGTCCGCTGTCACTTTATGGCAACGTCGCCTGGTCACGTGCGATCGGCAAGAACATAACCTCCGCCCAATTCAATTTCGGTCCGGATGATCTTGCCTACATTTCGAACCGCTGGATCCATCTCGATCACGACCAGACCTGGACCGGGTCCGGAGGTGCTGCGTACTCGTTCTTTCACACGACGTCGCACCCGTTCCGCGCTTCGGCCGATCTGGTGGTGGGCTCCGGTCTCCGAGCCGACGGTGAGACGCCCAACGGCCGCGCCTTGTCGAGCTACTACGTAGTGAATCTGAGCTTCGTGCAGACCTTCAAGAGCCCGGCCCTACGCGGTACCACCCTCCGCCTCGACGTGCTGAACCTGCTCGACCATACCTATGAGATCCGCGACGGGACCGGGGTTGGGGTGGGAGCGCCACAGTTCGGGTTGCGCCGAACGATCCTGACCGGCATCACGCAACGTTTCTGAGCTGAACGGTCAGAGCCATCAGCAAGAATCACACCATCTGGCACGCCGCGTCTCCTGATGCGGCCTCTGTGCAGATCGCGCAAATCCCTTCAACCTCGATCGTGGCGCGGCTGGGCACAAAGCCGCTTGGAGTAACTGCATGTCGAAGCGCTTCCTCGAAGCTGCGGTCCTCGAACTCCATGACCCCTCCGCATTGCGTGCAGATCAGGAAGCGACCGACATGGTCGTGATGCTCGTCCTCTGACGGATGGATGCAGCCGATAAACGCGGCGAGCCGCTCTACCTTGTGGATGAGGCCGTGTTCGCAAAGAAAGTCGAGCGCGCGATAAACGGTAGGCGGTGCTGCACTCTTGTGGCTTGTCTTCAGCCGGTCCAGCAAGTCATACGCCCGCGCCGGATTGCCGCTTTCAAGAACGAGGCCCAGCACCTCTCGTCGAAGCGGCGTCAGGCGCGTGCCACGTCGCTCACATATTCGAGCCGCTTGATCCAGTAGCATCTTTGTCTCGACTGACAGCACTTGTTCCATGTGATCGCACCGCTTGTGATAAAATGATCATATCGCTTCGACTGAAGTCTGAAACAGAGTTGTAGTCAAACGAGGGGCAAATGACTTGTATCGGCGATCGTAGATTGTGACTGGCTGCATATATGAGTGCTAATGGAAATGGCAAGATTAGACTGGCCGGAATCAATAATTAGCGAAACCGCTTTCTGGAATAAGCCGCCTTGTGAGATGGCCGCTCTGATCGCGGTGCTGTCTCGCCGTTTCGCTTTCGAACGTCACAATCAATACAATCTAACGTCGGCCGCGTGGCAGACTGGTTTGTCACCGGGTCTTTCACAACCCGCACTACTTGTTGGCAACCGATAGATAAATTCTAACGTAGAGCCTCGGTCTTGCAAACCTCTGCAACTCTGGTAATGATATATAATATCGTAAAGAAGATCAATCGCCATGAGCTCTGGCAATCCGTCGAATCGTTTAGTGGTCATAGAGCGGGCGCCTTCTAATGTCGTGGCAGGCCCGAACGCGGGTGTCCTTTGTGCTATCAAAAATGACCGAGTCGGTTTGGCGCTCTGGTGGCGGAAGCTGTGCCCTGGTCTGGCCAAAGCCGCATCTGATATGCTCGCTGGCTCAACATTCAGCTGCTCTGCTGTAGGAGAACCGCGACTGGCTGTGCAGGAACTATTGCGCGCTGTTCCCTTACAGGCAGCTGTTCTCGGGTCCGACATCGAGCGGCTCGCAAATTTATTCTCTGAGCTCGGCGGGTCTTCGGTTATACGCCTGCGTCTTGAACATGGTCGCCTGCAAACCTTGCGGGAACTGCAGCTGGATGCGACACGGCTCCGCATGTTGTGCACATACGCAGGCCCAGGGATCGAATGGCAGGACGGGCAAGGTACAGTCCGCCGTATGCCCGAAGGGCATGTGGCTTTTCTCAAAGGCACGCGCTGGCTCGCCGATGACAAAGACGCATTGGTGCTTCACCGTTCACCGACGCCCGCCAATTCCCGGTATACGAAAGATGGCTGGTTGCTGCTGTGCATCGACCAGCCCAATCTGAACTGATGCGCAGCTCTAAGATTGGTTTGGCCATAGCGGATCGGAATGTCGTCGGCAGAAGGAAAGAACTTTTTACGGACAGTCAGCGGCCGGTCATCTCGGCGACCGTCATAGGTTCGACTTCCGTGCAATCCCGCGCAATTCTCTGCTCGGATGCGCCTTGACCCGGATAAGTCTATCCGCCTGGCTCACGATGATCTACGTGGCCTTCGCCGCCTGAGCAGGAGCGGCGGGCATTGTAACTAGCCGGTACATCAGCGTCACCTTGCAGGGCGGCGAAGCCGCACTTTTGGCCGAATCCAGTCTGCACCAATCAAGCACGAAGCGCCGCCGGGGCAGCAAATGGCGTGGCCGCTATCCGATGCATCTGCCATCCGTTCAGCGCAAGAAAATCACTGCCGCATTCGATGGTGGACGCATGACCTCCGATGGCGGGGTGATGTTGCTTGCCGCCATAGAGGCCTCTCTCGGAATCGCGGCCAGGCTGGCACCGCTGATCACCGATCCACGAAATCCGGCGCTCGTGACACATAGCGTTGCCGACATCCTGCGCGCCCGCATGCTCGCCATCGCCTGCGGCTATGAGGATGGCGACGATCTCGATCATCTGCGCACCGATCCCGGCTTCAAACTCGCTTGCGGCCGCTTGCCCGACAGCGGGCGCGATCTCTGCTCGCAGCCGACCGTGTCACGCTTGAAAAGTGCACCAGGCCTTCGCGAAGTCATAGGCCTTACCTACGCTATGGTTGACCTCTACTGCGCGAGCTACGACCGTCCGCCCCGCGCCGTCACGCTGGATATCGATGACACCGTCGATGTCGTGCATGGTCATCAGCAACTCTCGCTGTTTAACGGCCACTATGACGAGCGCTGCTTTCTTCCGATCCATGTTTATGACACCGTGACATTGCGTCCCGTGGCAATGCTGTTACAGCCCGGAACGACGCCGTCTGGCATTGAAGTCCGCAACCATCTTCGCCGTCTCGTGCGCCGTATCCGACAACATTGGCCGCATACGCGACTGACCATTCGGGATGACGGTCACTACGGCCGCCCCGAGGTCATGGCGTGGTACGAGGCCAACGCTGTCGATTACATCCTTGGCTTGCCTGGCAATAAGGTCCTTACCCGCCTGGTGGAACCGGCTGCCGACGATGTGCGGGTTCGCCGCGCCGAGGCGCAGGCACCGGTTGTCCGCCGCTATACCGAGGCCCGCTACGGTGCCAAGTCCTGGCAATGCGAGCGGCGTGTTGCCGCACGCATCGAGGCGACCACCAAAGGCCTCGATATCCGCGTCGTCGTGACCAACATCGTCGGCGGCGGCGCCGAGTGGCTGTATGACATTCTCTATTATGCCCGTGGCCAGGCCGGAAATCTGATCAAGCTGCACAAGACCCAGCTCGCCTCCGACCGAACCAGTTGCCGCTCGCCGCTCGCCAACCAAGTGCGGCTTGTGCTGCATACGGGGGCCTTCTGGCTGATGCTCAGGCTGCACGACGCCATTCCCAAGCCGCTGGCGCTGGCCTGCGCCGAGTTCACTACCTTGCGGATGCGCTTGATCAAGATCGGAGCACGTATCGCCGAGACTGCCAGCCGCGTGCGCATCGCGTTCGCGGCAGCCCATCCCGAGGGGGCACTGTTTGCCAGCCTTGCCCGCTGTCTCCACCCGGCCGGACCATGATCAACGGGGCCAAGCGCCCCGAATTCACCCACTCTCGCCAACCCCAAACGCCTGTCAGATACCGGCCGTGCAGCGATGAAAAAGACGCAACGAGAACCTGTGGCCTATGATCAAGCTGCCATCTGCCCTTCACCGCCCTGGATAAGACGGGCTAGGGGGCGAGATCATGAGCTTGAGTTTTCGAGACCTGGAGCTTCTACTGGACGAGCGTGGCATCGTCGTCTCCTATGAAAGTTTCCGGCGATGGTGCCTGAAGTTTGGCTGTCACTTTGCAGGCCGTACTCGTCAATGGCGGCCTGGCTCGGGTGACAAACGATGTCTCGATGAGGTCTTCATCCGCATCCAAGGAAAGTTGCGCTATCCTCGGCGCGCTGTTGTCCAGAACGGCATCGTGCTGCACATCCTGGTGCAGAGCCGCCGTGACGGCAGCGCCGCGAAGCGCTTCTTCGAGCGCCTGCTTAAAGACCGGCTGTATACCCCCCGCGTCGTGGTGACGGACAAGCTGAAGAGCCACGGGGTAGCAAAGCGTGAATGCTACCTGACGTCGAGCATCAAGGAAGCTGTTATCTGAATAACTGACCCGAGAACTCGTAACGGCCAACCCGGAGGCGAGAGCGGCAAATGCAACGCTTGAGATCAATGCGGCAGGCACAGCATTTCCTATCCGCCCACGCATTTATCTCCAGGCAACTCCGCCCACAATCCCACTTGATGACCGTAAACCGCTATAGTGCCGTGCGTGCCAAAGCCTTTAGGATATGGTCACAGGAGACGTGTGCCCGAAGCAACGGGTAATCGCTCTAATTCTAATGATCCCTTCCTCCTTCCGAGCTCATCAGTTAATGTGGCAATGTTGTTCATTGCAATTGAAACGTCCTTTCCATTTGGTTGCTGCCAGACCCCTGTATTCCGGATCCAGATAACTGTTTTTCTTTACTTTTCTCCTGGCATAAACGCAGCAGCTTCGGGAAAAGAGCTTCAGCTTCACGCATGTTGAGGCAGAACCACCAATTTGAAGGACGACTACCCGACCGGCTACATAAAGACCCAATTCGACCCATTACTCCAACTAGCAAACAGCATCCGTCGTCCTCGGAGACTTTGAATTCGTGTTTATATCCTTCTTCCCGCGCCCGCGGCTGTTCTTCCTGTCCTCCGTTCTCTGGGTTGCCCTGTGCGTGGCTCTCTGGTCCCTGGGCGGCCGAGAGTGGGGCGCACTGATTGGGCTGGCGCCGTTGGCGCACGGACAGGCACGGATCATCGGAGTCGCCGTCTTCTGGTCGCAGTCGTTTCTTTGGTTCTACCTTTACTATTGGGCGGTCGTCGGGATTTTTGCTGGCGCCTGGCGCCTGGTCGCGCCGCACCCGTGGGCCCGTTGGTCAATCTGGGGATCGGCGCTAATCGCGTTCATAACCTATCTCCAAGTGCAGGTGAGCGTGGCGATAAATGGCTGGTATGGTCCCTTTTACGATCTGGTGCAGGCGGCGCTTGGCCACGTGGGCCATGTGACGCTCGCCCAGTTCTACCTTCAGTTGCTAACCTTCTCCGAAATCGCCCTGGTGGCGGTCAGCGCCGGCGTGCTGACTCTGTTCTTCGCCAGTCACTACGTATTCCGCTGGCGCACGGCGATGAACGACTACTACATGGGCCATTGGTCGATCTTACGATTGGTCGAGGGAGCCTCCCAGCGCGTGCAGGAGGACACCATGCGGTTTTCCACCACGGTGGAGGACCTGGGCGTGAGCCTGATTAATTCGGTGATGACCCTGATCGCCTTCCTGCCGGTCCTGCTGACGCTATCAGCCAAGGTCACGACTTTGCCCCTGGTTGGCCTCGTGCCTCACGCGCTGGTGGTGGTGGCGCTGTTCTGGTCGGTATGTGGTACCGCCTTCCTGGCGCTGATTGGGGTTAGGCTGCCGGGCTTACAGTTTCGCAACCAGAGGGTCGAGGCGGCCTATCGCAAGGAGTTGGTGTATGGCGAGGACGATCCTGACCGTGCCCAGCCGCCGGCGGTCCGTGAGCTGTTCGCCAATGTCCGGAAAAACTATTTCCGCGTTTATTTCAACTACACTTACTTCAACGTTGGCCGCATCCTGTATCTCCAAGTCGACAACATCTTTCCTTATATCGTCCTGGCACCGACGATTGTGGCAGGCGTGATCACCTTAGGAGTGTTGCAGCAGATATTGAACGCCTTTGACCAAGTCCGCTCGTCATTTCAATACTTGGTCAACTCCTGGATAACGATCGTGGAGTTGTTGTCGATCTACAAGCGCCTGCGCACATTCGAATCCGAGATCAGCGGCGACGCACTTCCTGCGATCGAGGCCAACGCCTGATCACGCCGCGGGTCAAAGTTCAACGACTGGCCCAACGAGATGCTAGGATGCTCCTGTCGCGTGTCCGATATCAGAAGAATTCTGGTGGTCCAGCCCGTTCTAGGCCCGGCGATGCGCCTCGAATCGCGCTAGCCCTTCTTATTCAGCGCGGTGAAGCGGCGGCGGCATCTTGAGCGTCGGGCGTGATTTTCCAATTCGTCTTTTTCATCGCTGAGCGGCGCGTATCTGGCAGGCGCTGGAGGTTGTCAGGATCGGGCGAATTCGGGGCGCGTGGCCCCTGCATCACGGCCCGGCAGGGTTGAGGCATCGGGCAAGGCTTACAAACAGCGCGGCCTCCGGATGGGCGGCGGCGAAAGCGATCCGCACCCGGCTGGCGGTCTCGGCGATGCGGGCGCCGATTTTGATCAGGCGCATGCGCAAGGTGGTGAACTCGGCCCGGGCCAACGGCTGCGGCTCGGGAATAGCGTCACGCAGCCCGAGCATCAGCCAAAAGGCACCGGTATGCAGCACGAGCCGCACCTGGTTCGCGAGCGGCGAGCGGCCACTGGTGCGGTCGGAGGCGAGTTGGCTCTTGTGCAGCTTGATCAGATTTTCTGCCTGGCCGCGGGCGCAATAGAGCGTGTCATACAGCCATTCGGCGTTGCTTCAGATGATGTTGGTGACGACGAAGCGTATGTCGAGGCCTTTGGTAGTGGCCTCGATCCGTGCTGCGACGCGGCGCTCGCAGCGCCAGGACTTGGCGCGGCAAACCCGCACATCGTCGGCGTATGGCTCCACGAGGAGATCGAGAACTTTGTTGCCCGGAAAACCAAGGATGTAATCGACGCCATTGGCCTCGCACCATGCCATCACCTCCGGACGGCCGTAATGACCATCGCCGCGAATGGTCAGCCGGGTGTTAGGCTAATGCTGTCGGATACGGCGGACCAGGCGACGCAGATGATTGCGAACTTCCACCCCGGACGGCGTTGTGCCGGTCCGCAGCAGCACCGCCACGGGACGCGATGTCACGGTGTCGTAGACGTGGATCGGCAGAAAGCAACGCTCGTCGTAGTAGGCGTTGAACAGCGAGAGCTGTTGATGGCCATGCACGATGTCGACGGTATCGTCGATATCCAGCGTCACAGCGCGGGGCGGACGCAAATAGCTGGCGCAGTAGACATCGACCATGGCGTAGGTCAGGCGCATGACCTCGCGCAGTGTCGGTGCGTTTTCCCAACGCGACACTGTTGGCTGCGAGCAGAGATCGCGGCCGCTGTCGGGCAGACGCCCGCAGGCAAGCTTGAAACCGGGATCGGTACGCAGATGATCGAGGTCATCACCGTCCTCGTAGCCGCAGGCAATGGCAAGCATGCGCGCGCGCAAGATGTCGGCAACGCTGTGCGTCACAAACGCAGGGTTGCGATGGTCAGCGATCAGCGCGGCCAGTTTGGCCGCAAGACCGAGGCGGGTCTCGACAGCGGCAATTAGCATCACGCCGCCGTCGGAGGTCAGGCGTCCACCGTCGAACGCGGCGGTGACTTTCTTGCGCTGGACCGATGACAGCGAGAACGGCAGCAGGGTATCTTCGAGCATGGCGGGTGTGGCACCGTCCGATTTGGCAGAGTTTGGCATCGACACCCAAATTTCTGTTTTAGATCAGATGCTTACACTACATCCGCCAGCGAATCCCTGGCATGCGCTGAATAAGACGGGTTAACTGGAATGACCTTGGCTCGTGGCTGATGTCAAGTCTGGCGCGACTGCAATTGATTTTGTTCTACGCCTCGGCTTCTCTTCGGCATCCCTCCTATGAGCGACCCAGATGGCGACGGAACTTACGTTGATTTGCTTCTTTACGCTGCGTCCGTCCTTCCCCGACGGCGTGCCATGTTCTTCTTCCATTTGTCCGGTTGATATCTGCATCGGGCATGCACGAGTTATCACGCACTGCAGGAAGCGATGCCGTATCGATCACATCAAGGCTTGCCTGATATCCCAACCAAAGCCGCTATACCGCTCTGCGCAGACCGTTTTTCCTCGTCTGTGATCTGGTCACGCAGGGATGCATCCTGTTTCAGTGCAAATCGACGCATATCGTCCGCCCGACGCTTAAGGATCCCGGCTTGGCGGCGAAGGAGATCCGGCAGCACAGAATCCCCGTGCAACCTCATGGCTAAGACTTGAAGATGGGGTAGACAGACAGTCGGCTCAGGATGCGGCGCGATACTTCCAGCCTGAAGAATAGCCTCGAATTTATCTAACGATGCGTCCGCGACTCCACACGCAAGTCTGCAGAACGGGCAGCCGGATGCCGAGTGCCAAAGCGCTGCGGGCGTGGAAGAAGCGTCCTCCTTGGCGTCGGCCATTTCCTCCAGTAATGCAGCCTGTGCGTCCAGCACAGGAGCGAAGCCGATGCAGACCTCGCGTGGCGCGGCATGAGCGATGAACTGCCGGCTGTGAGGTCCGCACAGGCCACCCTGTCTTGCCAGATCTTGCCTTGCCTCGAGATCGCGCCGAAGGCTGCCCTGCAGCTGTGTCAGCGCGTCGAACACCGCACGCTCAATCCGGCTGCAGATCTGGCAATCCAGCAGGTTGGCCGCGATCGGGGCATTCACCAGCGAGGATGAGCCGACTGGGTCGGAAGGCGGCAGCGCCGCCTGGTCAATCTCATGGCGCAGCGCGACCAGTCGCTCCCGAACGGCGCCAAGACCGGGCGCCGCCGCAAGCACGGCATCCAGTCGTGCATACATCCCGTGCAGAAAGGCGTGTCGCTTGCCATTGGTCATGTAGGCAAGAACATCGTGTTCCAGCTCCAGCAAGCCGCTCTCTTCGAGCCTAGAGGCCGGCATGCGTCCGAGCCGGACGCTAAGGGCCGTAGCGGCTGAGACGGGATAAAACTTCTGGGCCTCTGGAAGGCCAAGCGTTTGCAGACGGGCTCGTAAATCGGCGACTGCGGCGTCGCGTGCCGTCCCATCGACCATGTCTGCCTTGTTCAAGACGATGAACACCTGTCGGCCGGCTTTAGAGGCGGTGTAGAGAATGTCCGCTTCATCCTCCGTGAGAGAGCCGTTGAACCCTGTCACGAGTAGGAACGCATCGGCTTCCGGTAGAAAGGCGCGGGTGGTTACTGTGTTGCCAGCTACCGCAGACCCGAGACCTGGCGTATCAATGAAGCGAAACCCCGAACGGAGCAGATCTGCCGGAAGCTGGATTTCGGCTTCCCGGATGCGGCGACGATTGCTGGGGTTGCCACGCTCGGTGACATAGTCTTCCAATTGGTCGAGCCGGATGTCGAGAAACAGTGTCGTGTCCAGAAAGTGCAGCACGACCTTCTCGTGGCTGCCATAGGTGATGCTGGTGATCACAGAGGTGAGCGGCTCGATTCCGGTAGGCAGGCGGTCGAGCCCCAGCATCGCGTTCATCAAGGTAGATTTGCCGCGGCTGAAGCGCCCGACGACTGCGAGATTGAACCGGTCCTCGGCGAGACGGGCAAACAGGTCGCGGTTGCGCTCGAACTGGTCCGCCCGCCACGGAACCGCCCGTAGGAGGTCAGCAAGCTCGCTCTTCAGCAGTTCGTAGCGATGTAGGTCCAGTGTCGGCATCCCCATGCAGAAGTGAGCGAGAGTGTTGAGAGGTCGACCTCACCATGCAATACTCTTTTTATAGGGGATGGGGTTCCCCCTTTAACTGCCCGTCGTGGGCTGATGACTCCTGCCGATCCGGACCGAGCGTCCACGGGAGGAGTACGTCCATGGCCCTGGAACCTTTTCTGCAGCACCGCACCAAACACGATGACGTCCCGATGACCGTCGCATGCTGAACTATGCCCTGATTGGCCTGGGAGGCGCGATCGGCAGTATCCTGCGTGCGTGGCTCGGGACCGTCATGGTCACCCTGACAGGCCCCACCTTCCCGTGGGGAACAATTCTCATCAATATCGTGGGCTCGTTCGTGATTGGCTTCTTCGGAACGCTGACCGCGACCGACGGCCGTTTCGCCGTGCCATTCGATATGCGTACGTTCGTCATGGTGGGTATCTGCGGCGGGTTCACCACCTTCTCTTCCTTCAGCCTGCAAACGCTCGAATTGGCACGCGATGGCCGTGCCGGGCAGGCGCTGGGTAATGTTGCGCTCTCGATGGTGCTTTGCCTGGCAAGTGTTGCCGCCGGCTACTCGCTGGCGCTGGCGATCCGCACCTCGCATCTGGCAGCAATCAGCGACGCGGCGCCGGGCACGATGAGCAGCAGCACACTTGTTGCGCTGCATCGGCCGGAATCGGTGCCGGGCATGCTCGCCGTTGCTGGGCAACTCATGGCAGCAGAGGGCGGTCGAACCACGGCACTCGTCATCGACGGACCCGTTCTAGCCGATCTGCAGCCAACCGAGGAGGTGCTGACTCGGGAACGCCAGCAGGCGATCTCAGATCAACGCCGCAACTGGGCGGTTGCAATGCGTGGAACCCTTGATCGCTGGGTGTTAAAAGAGCGCGCTGAAGGGCATGAAGCGCGCTGGATCGAAGTGCGTGGTGACGGTGCGCTGGCGGTTGCCGAGCATGGCCGCGGCGCTCACCTGCTGCTGTTGGAACAAAAGCGCGGCGATAAGACCGCGCGCGCCCGGATCCACGCGGCACTGGTCCGGTCCGGACGTCCGGTGCTGCTGGTTCCAGCCGGAACGGCACCTCCTTTAGGCCACATCGTGGCCGTTGCCTGGCATGACGCTCGTGCCCGTGGGGCAATCCGGACCGCCCAGCCACTTTTGTCAAAGGCGGAGCGGGTGGTGGTGCTCCGTATCGGCGATGCGGCAGAGGATGCAGGTCTGGCGGAGGCGTTCGAAGGCCGGCCGTTCGAGGTCGTGACGGCACCAATCCCGCATGACGACGTCGGTGCGCAACTGGTATCGATGGCGCACGAAGCTGGTGCTGATCTGCTCGTCATGGGGAGTTACAGCCACGGCAGCCTGCACGAAAAGCTTTTCGACGGCGCCACAGAAGGTGTGCTGCGAAGCGCTGATCTTCCCGTTCTCATGCAGCATCAGGACGCATGACATGGACTACATCACGTGTATTCTGAACGATCCAGTAACCGCTCGATCGGTCTTGCGAACCGGTCGGCTCCTTTCTCAAAGGCTGCAGGACAGCCAGTTGCGCGTCCTGTGTCCGAGACCTGCTCGCGATCCGAACTTCATGCCAACCGAGGAAGTCATGACCGACGAGCGGCGCGAACGCTTCATCGGTCGCGAAGAAACTCGCTTGAGAAAAATCAATAGGCTCTTTGAAGCGTGGAAGATCAATGATGCGAGAGCCGCCGTCTTTGAGGAAGTCGAGGGCGATGTAGCCGAGATCGTGGCTGCGGCGGCTCGTCAGGCGACCTTGGTTGTGGCCGGCGCCGCGTATGGAACAGAGCAGACAGACGCGGCGGCAACCATCGAGACAGTGCTGGCAGAACGCGCCAGCGCAATTGTTGTGGTTCCCAAGGAACCACCCGTTTTGGTTGGGACGTGTCCGGGCATCGCCTGGAAGCGCAATGTTCAACTCAATGCGGCGATCAGTAGCGCCTTGAAGCTTTTGCTCACTGCCGACCAGGTTCACCTGCTAATTGAGGCGGAAAAGGCCGAGGAGGATGCAAAGCTGCAGGATCTGGTCATGACGCTGCAGCGGCACGCTGTTCCGGTGGAGATCCATCATGTTGAGCTTGGTGGTCGTCATGCTGGACAATACCTCATCCAAGAGGCGCACAGGGCCGGATCGGATTTGCTGGTTATGGGAGCCCACACGCAGTCGTGGTTCAGGGACTTGCTGCTCGGAGGACGATCAAAGGATGTTCTGGCTCACCTGGACCTTCCGGTCCTGTTACATGGATGAACATACCGGTCCGTACGTTTCTCTTAATCCGCACGCACGTGGTCGAGACGAGCGGGATCGTGCTGGCTCTAGTTTAGCTGTAGAATCCTAGCAGGAGGTGAATCGAGCAATGTTGAATTGGTTGGAACGATATCGGCAAGAACTTCGAACGAAGTCATACTGCGCATTATCTATTCAGGAAGCTGCAGAGATAAAAGCATTCTATCATTCGTCCGAATTTTCGGAATTACTAGGCGAGCAACCGTCTGCAGAGATTTATGCTCTACTAGATATGCTATTGTCGGAGAGGGTGCCGCCAGACACAATGAATGAGTATATTCTTAGGTATGTCCGTAAAGAAGCCGTCCTAAGGAACACTTTACCGTTTGGTCGAAAATTACAATAAAACAAACATTTCGTAATTTACGGGTAAGGAATTAAATTCAACTTGCAGCTTGTGGTCTTCTTACAGAGGGTGCAAACATGGCATCACACCTAACCAAGCTTGTTTCTTCCAACAAGTTGAGGACGGAAAATAGCTATGTCAAATTCTACATCGACGCTCGTTGAGCGGGTTCAGCACCGCGCCTATGAATTATGGGAAAAGGACGGGCAACCTGAAGACAAGTCAGAATATTTTTGGCTACAGGCTCAATTAGAGATTGGAATTGAAGATGCTGAAGCAGTTTCTATACAGCCTGTGATGAAGCAATCAGAAAAGCTAGGGTCATCAAAACGGGCTTCCTGAAATCTGCTCAGCAGGCCGGACCTTTTCGTAAAATGTTGGGAACTTAGCCGCCATTATTTACTATGGTGGTCAGCGGGCTAAGGCTCTGCTCAACAATTACCGCATCGGCCTGATGGCCTTGGTCTGATGGTGTAGTTCCACTCAGGATGCCAGGTGTCGGTGGCGATGTTGAGTGTCGCCATCTCCTCGTCGGAAACGCGGATCGCCTTGGGGTAGATGTTCTCATCCAGCTCGCAGCGGACCGTTAGCCCGGTCTTGGTTGTTGTGGCAGCAATGAGATCGACGACGGCGAGGCGACTGACAGCGGCTTGCCGCGCCAGGTCTGGGTGATGTGGCAAAACATGCGGTGCTCGATCTTGTTCCACTTCGATGTCCCGGGCGGATAATGGCACACCTGCAAGCTCAGCCCGGTCTGGTCGGCCAGCTTTTGCAACTCGAGCTTCCACAACCGTACTCGCGATCCATTCGAACCGCCGCCGTCGGCGGTGATCAGCAGTTGCCGCGCATTCTGATAGCGGTCGCGGCCGACAACATCATACCAGCGACGGATCGTGTTGACGGCGAACGCCGCCGTGTCGTGGTCGATCCCGACGCTGACCCAGCCGGCGTTGGCTGCGACATCGTAGATCCCGTATGGCGCGACCTTGCCGAGATCTTTGTCGACCAAATCATTCACGTTGACGGTATCTAGACATCCCTTGGCACGGTAGTCGCTGCCGGCGTTCTTGTATTCGCCGATCAGCTCTTTTTTCGGTTCTGTTGCAAAGTTTCGTCGTGTCTGAGTATGGGCTGGGACTTTGGTTTTTCTATCCTGCGAGGGAGTAGAACTGCTGCGCTGGACGCAGCTTCGCTGTCGAACGTAACTGACCCTTGCGGATCATGTGCATGATCTCGAGGCCGGCAATGGTGGTCGCCGCTGACCAGAAATTCTTGAAGCCGAGCATTGGCCGGGTGATCCGTTTGATCGCCCGGTGGTCCTGCTCGACGAGGTTGTTGAGATACTTGACTTGGCGCATTTTGATCCCGGCGTCATGCTCGGTGTTGTAGCTGTCAACCGCCGCGGTGTTGGCGCCGCTCTTGTCGATGGTGATCGTGCGGGGAGCCCTATGTCGGGTGATAGCCTTGCAGAGGAAACGCAGCGCCGCCTTGCGATCGCGCTTGGCGGTCAACAGGAAGTCCACTGTGGCACCCGCCTTGTCGACTGCACGATACAGATACTTCCACACGCCCTTGATCCGTATGTAGGTCTCATCCATCCGCCAACTGCCGCCGATCGGACGTTTGCGGGCCACGAAGGCCTTCTCCAGCAACGGCACATACCTGAGCACCCAGCGATGCAGCGTCGTGTGGTCGACCTCCACGCCACGCTCCCCCATCATCTCTTCAACCTGGCGGTAGCTCAACGGATACGCCACGTACCAGCGAACACCCCACAAGATGATGTCGCGCTCGAAGTGGCTGCCTTTGAACGCAATCGACATCGTCTCCAGATCCATAACCGTTGCCGTTAGCCATCACGCACCGGTCGATCGAAACTTTGCAACAGAACCTCAACGAGCGCAGCAGCGGCGTGCTGAACCGGACCTGCCTGCCCAGCGACATCATCGCCTTCGTGGTGTTCTGCCGGTTGCGCTACCGGCTGACGCTGCGTGGGATCGAGGTCAGCTACGAGGCCGTTCGTGACTGGGAGGCCAAGCTGCTGCCGGTCATGGGCGACGAGCTGCGCAAACGCCGCCGCGGCACCGGACGTCAGTGGGTCGTCGATCGTCTCGGGCTGACGGAGTGGGACGACAAATGCTATCGCTCATGTCGGCGTATCGCTCCCTCGGTAGGTTTAGGCAGGCTTTTACCCGCCTCGATACGCCGCCTTGCTCAGTCCGCCATCACCTAGTTTCGCCCATAGCTCCAGCCTAGAAACCCTGGTGCCGATCAGCGATGATCCCTACCATCAGGCTACCCGCCCTGGCAGTCTGACGAGCAGCCCAGCCCGCTCAACTGAAGCCTCTAAGGAGTATTTTATGAACGGCGTCGATACGGATACGGGTAAGACCGCAAGGCCACACGCGCACTTCGATGCTCCGCATGAGGTGGTCGTCGATCCTGAGCTTTCGAAGGAGCAGAAGATAGAAGCTCTTGATAGTTTGGAGCAGGATGCCCGCCAACTCGCTATTGCTTCGTCAGAAGGTATGTCAGGTGGTGAGGCGACCGGACTACAGGAAGTGCGCCATGCAAGAGATGTATTGGAGATGCCGCCACTCTCTATAGCCTATGAAGTGGTATTGCAGGACTTGCATCTTAGACTGACGGACATTGGGCAGGACGAAATGAAGACAGTGCTCCGACAAACCATCGCTGCCCTAAAGGCCATAAGCACGACCGGCCAATCGAGCACCTGATCGATGTTGAGTGAGATCGTGCCGCGGCAAGCTTGGGGAGTGCAAGCAAGCATCCTACCTCTACGCTCTCGCATCTGTAGCTGCCCGGCGCCGCATCCCCGTGACGCCTGATCAAACTCGATCCAGGTGGCTGGCGGGAGATCTCAGGAGGCAGCCTGCAGCCTATTGCTCCGCGCCTTCGATAAGCTCGTGACCATTGCCGGATCGGCCACCAGCCCGATCGCCGTCCGTGCTCGCCACTTGGCGATAAAGGGTTCTGTCGCAATTTTGCGTCTTGGCCGCCTCGTGTACATGGGAGGGCGCGGTTTGGGACGAGACGATGGCGATTGACTTCAAGGGTAGTCACTTCGAGCGGGATATCGTCCTATGGGGTGTGCGGTGGTATGTGGCGTATCCGATCAGCTACCGCCAGCTCGAGGAGATGATGGGTGAGCGGGGCGTTAAGGTCGATCATTCCACGCTGAACCGCTGAATCGTGCGCTACGTGCCGTTGCTGGAGAAGGTGTTTGTGTCGCGCAAGCGTCCGGTTGGCGGCAGCTGGAGGCTCGACGAAACCTACGTGCGGGTCAAGGGCGCGTGGAAGTATCTCTATCGGGCGGTCGACAAAGCCGGTGCCACCGTGGACTTCCTGCTGACGGCCAAGCGGGATCGTAAGGCGGCGCTGCGCTTCCTGCGTAAGGCGGCCGGGCATCACGGCATTCCTGAGAAGATCACCATCGACAAGAGCGGCGCCAACACAGCTGCGATCGCGAGCTACAATGTCGAGCATGACGCGGAGATCGAGACCCGACAGGTCAAGTATCTCAACAACATCGTCGAACAGGATCACCGGGCAGTCAAACGATTGACCCGACCGATGCTGGGGTTCAAGTCGTTCTGGTCCGCGGCGGTAACTGTCGCCGGCATCGAGATCATGCACATGATCCGCAAAGGATCAGTTGCGCTCAACAGGAAAGTTGCGTCCAGCACAGCAGTTTTACTCCCTGGCCAGCTAGGCCAAACCACTCTCTCAAGGAAAACTCAACCACTCCGGGAATTTGCGACAGAATCTCAACGCTACCCTGTGGCATTCCAGACTCACCCAGCTAAGATGAGAGCGTTGAACAGCCCTGGAAGAGCAGCAGAGGCAGCAGCTACAGCGCTTGCTAGCTTGGTCTTCTACATGTCATGCGTCGAGAGCAATCTTAGAGTGCTCTCGGCATGACACCACTTGGCTTGTTCGGCGCCCTGCTGACGCTCTCCTCCGTCTTCGGAGTGATTAACAACCGCACGCTACGGCTGCCACCGTCCATCGGGGTACTGGCTATCGCACTGCTGGTCTCGCTAGTGATCCTGGCGGTCAACCCGTTCATCCCTGGAATAGACCTACAGGCGGTGTTGCAAGAGTTGCTTGGCAAGATCAACTTCTCGCAGGCTCTGCTCAACGGTGCCCTCTCCTTCCTCCTCTTTGCTGGGGCGCTTCAGGTCAACCTGGGGCAACTTTGGGCTCGCAAGATCACTGTCCTTGCACTGGCACTGGTTGGCACAGTATTGGCCGTGGCAGTGTTCGGTGGCGCCATGTGGTTTGTATTCCCCCTAAGCGGGGTGTCGGTGCCCTTGATCTGGTGCGTTGTGCTCGGCTCCATCCTTGCGCCAACTGATCCCGTTTCGGTGGTGGCGATGTTACGTAGGATTGGGCTGCCAGAAGCGATTCAGGCGGTATTCGCGGGCGAGAGCCTCTTCAACGACGGGATTGCCGTCGTGATCTCAAGCGTGGCACTAGAGATCGCTACTCATGGATCGGCTATCAGCGGAATAGGAATTATCACCACCTTTCTCCAGCAGGCATTGGGTGGAGGTGCTGTGGGGCTCGGCTGTGGTTGGCTAGCGGTACAGCTCATGCGATCGGTGGATGACAGCCATCTAGAACTCATCATCTCCTTGGCTTTGGCAGCAGGAACTTTCAGCTTAACCAACAGCTTCGGCATGTCCGGACCCATAGCGGTAGTCGTAGCAGGGCTGAGCCTCGGTAGCAGGAGGAGCCGTAAGGCGCTCACCCACGACGGTCGGCGGGAACTGATGATCTTCTGGTCGCTCATGGATGAGGTATTGAATACGCTGCTTTTCCTACTGATTGGGTTCGAGGTAGTGGCGATCGCCTTCCAGCAGTTCCACTTGATCGCCGTTCTGATCGCCATTCCATTATCTGTCGCGGCGCGAGGAATTAGCGTGTTCCTGGCGACGATGCTGGCTCGCTTGCGGGGACACAGCCGAGGCGACGTTCTGGCCGTGCTGACTTGGGGAGGCCTGCGCGGTGGCATCTCAGTATCGCTAGCGCTTAGCCTACCGGACAACGAGATCCGTCCCGCCCTCTTGGCTGTCTGTTATAGCGTGGTTGTCTACACCATCATCGTCCAAGGCCTGACAATGGAGCGTGTCGCCCGTTACTTCTATCCTGATGCTACTGCAAGATAGTAAAACGTGGTCACCATCCGGAACACGCTTCAGATGGTGTGGAGGTAGTAGGTATCTCTCCGCCGAGAGCCGCCTGGGCGGTAACCTATCGCCACTTTACTCAGCAGTCGGTGATATAAGCTACACTTGCCACTCTGAAGAATGAGCGCACCAGCTTGGGCATACGTTTGAGTTTGGCAAGCTGACCCTCGATCTTCTCGCCCAAGCTATCGCCCTTCCGCAATGGTGTTCTGGCTACACCGGTACGCTTGATGTGGCTCCACACGAGCTCGTCCGGGTTAAGATCGGGAGCGTAGCCGGGAAGAAAGTGAAGCGTCAGCATCCCGTTGGTTGATTGGATGTAGGCGTTCACGAGCTTTGTCTTGTGGGCTGGAAGACCATCGACTACGAGATGAACGGGCTTGCGGCGGTTACGCATCATCATCTTCAGTAGGACGATAAACAGCTCCGCGTTGAGGCCGCCCTGGTAGGTGCAATACCAGAACGCACCGCGAGCGTTGACGGCTGATGCCGCGCTGATCGACTGCCGTTGACCCGGGCGCTCGACAACCGGTGTTTGTCCCTTCTTGCCCCAGGTCTTCCCATGCACCGTATCGGCACGGAACCCCGATTCGTCCCAGAAGTAGATCTCGCCGCCCTCGCTTTTTGCTCTACTGGCAATAGAAGGAAACGTATCACGCTGCCACGTCTGGATGGCTTCAGGGTCGCGTTGATAAGCCCTCTGCAACGGCTTCTGCGGCGTGAGCTCCAGCCTCGCCAGTAGGGTGCCGACTGCCGTCAAGCCAATTTTGATGCCGAACTTCTCCTCGATCAAAGCGGAGATCATGGAGCGCGTCCAAAGACCGAAATCCAGACCATACTGACGAGGATCTTTCCCATTGACCCAAAGGAACACCTGCTGCTCCTGACTTGGCGTCAGACTGCGCGGCGGGCCCAGAGACTTTGTCGAATGCAGCGCCTCATCTCCCAGTTCAGGCGTTGACGCTGCTCTGAGCCATTTGTAGATCGTGGTCCGGCAGAAGCCATACGACGCTACGACAGAGGACGGCCGTTCACCGTCGCGAACGCGTTCAACTGCCATCAGCCGTATGGCTTCCAGCGTCCCATGATCAAAAGTTCGGCCATCTCTCTTCATGCCTGACCGTATCAAATGGCAGATACTAGTACAAGGGATTGTAGCCTATGTCACCGACTTGTGAGTAAGCATTTTGCGCTGCGTCGAGCGGTGCTGATCCAGCACCCGGCAGGCAAAGCGCTCCGAGACGTCCAGCGTCGCCGTCACGTGCTGCACGCACGCCCGACGACGAGCAGCGCCTAGTAGTTTCCCAACGCGGCTTGCTTCAACACCAGCTTCTCGAGCGTCAGGTCCGCTACCGCCCTACGCAGGCGGCCATTCTCCTGCTCCAGCAGCTTCAGCCGCTTCACCTGGTCCAACTTCAGGCCGCCATACTCGGCGCGCCACCGATAGTAGGTCGCCTCCGTCACCCCAATCGCCCGAACCGCTTCAGTCACCGGCTTGCCCTGTGCCGTCAGCACCTCGACCTGCCGCAGCTTGCCGACGATCTCCTCCGGCTTGTGATGCTTGCGCCCCATCTGATCCCCTCCATATGCCCCGGAACTCTCATATCCGGCGGCCCACTTCTACGGGGGCAGGTCACGCGCTCACCTTTACCAGATGCAGGTTCATCATTTCGTATCCCTCCGCTGAAGGCCGCCTGGGCGTGAATCTGTCGCCACCTTAAGTTGCTACTTTAGGTGGCGCTTGAGGTGTTTCGATGGATGGCGTGATGGAGATCATCACCGGGCGTGAGGGTCGGCGGCGTTGGAGCACGGCAGATAAGCTGCGCATTGTTGCTGAGACGCAGGAGCCTGGTGTTGCGATCCGCGCTGTCGCGGCTCGCCATGATATTTGCGAAAGCCTTCTGTTCACCTGGCGACGACAGGTGCGTGAGGGTGTGCTGAGGGCGGCGTCGGATATGGCGATGTTCATGCCGGTGCAGATGATCGGGGTGGCTCCCACGGAATCCATGCCATCCAATTCGGCACCGCACTCGGTAGCGCCGATGCGATCCGTGCCGACGTCCGGGCTCATCGAAATCGAGCTGGGCAATGGCCGACACGTCCGCGTTGGCAGCGACGTCAATCTCGGCGCGTTGCGGCGCGTGCTGGCGGCGCTGCGCGAGTGATCCCGGTTTCGGCGAGCGTACGGATCTGGATCGCGACGGGCCATACCGACATGCGCCGGGGCATGCGCGGTCTTGCTCTGCAGGTGCAGGAAGGGCTTGGCCGAGATCCATTTGCTGGGGATGTTTTTGTTTTTAGGGGCCGCAGTGGTTCGCTGATCAAGGCGATCTGGCATGATGGCATCGGTTTGTCGCTCTATGCCAAGCGCCTGGATCGCGGGCGCTTCATTTGGCCGCAGACGGTGGATGGCGCAGTGCCGCTGACAGCGGCGCAGATGGGTTATTTGCTGGAGGCGATCGACTGGCGCAATCCGCGGCAGACATGGCGTCCACAATCTGCAGGATAATGGATCGGTAGCTGCCGAAAATAGTACCACGGCGGCTTGGTTCATGATTCAATCTTCGGCATGGACGCCGAGTTTGCCGCACCGCCGGATGAGGTCGAGCTGCTCAAGGCAGCGCTCCTGGCAGCACGTGCCGACGTCGCCCGGGTCATAGCCGAGGCCCAAGCCCAGCAATCCAGCGACCAGGCGTTGATCGCCCACCTCAAGCTGCAGATTGAGAAACTGAACCGTGACCGCTTCGGACCACGCTCGGAGCGCACCGCCCGCCTGCTGGAGCAGATGGAACTGCAGCTGGAAGAGCTGGAAGCATCGGCCACCGAGGACGAGCTGGCTGCCGAGGCCGCCGCGGCCAAGACTACAGCCGTCACCGGCTTTACCCGCAAGCGCCCGGCCCGGCGCCCGTTTCCCGAACACCTCCCTCGCGAGCGCGTCGTCATCGCAGGTCCGTCGGCCTGCGCCTGCTGCGGCGGCACACGCCTGTCCAGGCTGGGGGAGGACGTCACGGAGACCCTGGAGGTCGTCCCGCGCAGCTGGAAAGTCATCCAGCATGTGCGTGAGAAATTCTCCTGCCGCGATTGCGAGCGCATCAGTCAGCCCCCGGCGCCATTCCACGTGACGCCCCGCGGCTGGGCCGGACCGAACCTGCTGGCCATGATTCTGTTCGAGAAGTTCGGCCAGCATCAGCCGCTCAACCGTCAGGCAGAACGCTATGCCCGCGAGGGTGTGGAGGTCAGCCTGTCGACGCTGGCCGACCAGGTCGGTGCCTGCACAACCGTGCTGATGCCGCTGTTTGGGCGCTTGGCTGCTCATGTCATGGCGGCAGAACGGCTGCATGGCGATGACACCACGGTGCCGGTGCTGGCCCGCGGCAAGACCGACATCGCCCGTCTGTGGGTCTACGTGCGCGACGATCGGCCGTTCGGTGGTCTCGCTCCGCCGGGTGCTGTGTTCCACTACTCGCGCGATCGCGGCGGCGAACACCCGCAAGGCCATCTGGCAGCCTACACCGGCATCCTGCAGGCAGATGCTTATGGCGGCTATGGCAAGCTCTATGAACCGGGACGCAAACCCGGGCCGATCGTGGAAGCTGCCTGCTGGGCGCATGCGCGCCGGAAGTTTTTCGTGCTGGCCGACCTTGCGGGCAGCGCGCGCCGTGCGGCGCACGGCAAGGCCCCAGCGGTTCTGTCGCCAATCTGCCTGGAAGCCGTGCAACGCATCGACGCCCTGTTCGACATCGAACGCGACATCAACGGCCACAGTGCCGAGGAGCGCCGGGCGATCCGGCAGGCCTCGTCACTTCCCCTGGTGATGGACCTGCAGGACTGGTTGGGTCAGCAGCGGGCTAAGCTCGCGCGTGGCAACGACATCGCCAAAGCCATCGACTACATGCTGAAACGCTGGACGGCGTTTACCCGGTTTGCGGATGATGGACGGATCTGCCTCAGCAACAACGCGGCCGAACGCGCCCTGAGAGGCATCGCACTTGGGCGAAAATCCTGGCTGTTCTGTGGTTCGGATCGCGGCGGGCAGCGTGCCGCAATCATGTACAGCTTGATCGTCACGGCCAAGATGAACGACGTTGACCCGCAGGCTTGGCTGGCTGACGTGCTGGCCCGCATCGCGGAACATCCGGTGCAACGCCTCGATGATCTGCTGCCATGGCACTGGCTTAAATCAAATACCGCCGCGATCGGCCACGCTGCCTGATCAGACATGATGCCGCGGTGCTCAGCGGATGGTTACATCATTTCGGTATTGGCGGTCGGGGTAATCATCGCGGCACCAACGCCGCGCGCCGGGCAGATGGCCCCGAACAGATAAGCATTGTCGTGCCGGTTACCGCGCACCATCAATGGCCGTGATCCGATCGGCGCCCAGATATACGCGTGGGTGCCTTTCTGGCCGACCCTGGCTTCGTCCTGAAACCAGATCTCTATCGGCGTATTTGCCGTGGTGCCGGTGAGCTTGGCATGCACCAGACTGGCAAAGTTTTTTAAAAGTCGCTTCCGCTTCAGGGTTTTTCTTCGGATGCACCGGCCGCGGCTGGAGCCGGGTCAGGCCGAGTTCGCCGAGCCAGGCGCCGATCGTATTCTCATGCACCTCGATCGACCACAGGCGCGCTATTTCCGCCCGCAGGTCCACGCACCGCCACCGCACCACCTTGTAAATGGCGGGGTCGGGTCCCCGGATCACCAGCGCGCGCAGCTCTGCCTTCTGCGCCTCGCTCAGCCGCTGCTTCCGGCCAGGGCTCTTGCGCGACTTCAGGCCCTCGATGCCCGCCGAGTTGTAGCGATGCACCGATGCACCCAATCGCTCAGCGTCTGATGATCCATACCGTTGAGTGACGCTGCCTCACAACGGGACCAAGCTTCCAGCACCAAGGCTAGCGCAAGGATGCGGCGAACCTGTGCGCCGTCGGCGCTGTTAGCCGATGCTGCACGAAGCTCCGACGCTTTGAACTCATCCCGCGTGATCTTGACCGGCGCGCCCATGCCCTGCTCCTGCCTGCGAATCGTGATACCGCGCGATCGAGTCAGAAATCAGGGCCGATGGGAATCCCTCCACCCAGAGAGTCAGTGTCATCCGGAATTGGTATAAGCCGCCTCAATCGGCCGAGGCGAGCATATGCCGCAGGAAGCTCAGGAACCGTGGCTGGCTGGCGTGAGCAACATTGATACGGATGGCGGCGGGGCGGCGAAGGGCGCGTTCGGGACTAAAGACGCCGCCCGGGGCGAGAAAAATGCCGTCCGCTGCCGCATGGCGGCAAAGGAGCAGCTCATCCAGGGCGAGTGGTAGCTCAGCCCAGAGATAGAAGCCGCCGTCACGCGGGTGAGCGAGCTTCAAGCCCACGCGCTCCAGGTCCACAATCGCCTTGGTCGTCACCTCCTGCACGCGGGCGCGTAGGCGCCTGAGGTGGCGCTGATAGTGGCCGTCGGCAATCAGGTCGAAGACGAAGTGTTCCACATGGTCCGAGGTGGCGACGACGGTGAGCAGCTTGAGGTCGGCGAGGCCCTGGGCAAGAGCCGGGCTCGAGGCAACGAAGCCAACACGCAGCGACGCGGACAAGGTTTTCGCGAAGGTGCCGACGTAGAGTACGCGCTTCAGGCCGTCTAGGGCGGCGAGGCGGGGGCGGGCGGGCGAGACAATGTCGGCGAAGGCGTCGTCCTCGACGATGGCGAAGCCGTGCCGCTCGGCGGCCTGCAGCACGCCGTAGGCGACCGGCAGCGACAGGGTGCCGCCGGTCGGATTGTGGGCAAGCGATTGGGTAAAAAAGAGCTTGGGGCGGACCTTCGCAAGGTTGTCTGCGAGGTCGGCAAGGTCCGGTCCGTCGGGGCGTCGGCGGATGCCGACCATGCGAACCTTGGCGAGGCGCAGTTTGCCAAACAGCGGATAGTAGCCGGGATCGTCGACGAACACTACGTCGCCGGGCTCGAGCAGGTGGCGGATGATGAGGTCGAGTGCATGGTTCGCGCCCTGGGTGAGCAGTACCTGCTCGGGCGCGCAGACGACCGAGCGTTCGGCGAGCGACAGGCAGATGCGCTCGCGCAACGGCAAGTAGCCCCAGGAGCTGCCATAGCCGAACTCGATGCCGGCATGCGAGTGAGCGCGGCGGAACTGCAAGCCTAGTTTGGAGCCGGCCATCCAGGAGGCGGGCGGACGGCCGTCGCCGGGTCGGACATCGTAGTGATGGTCGAGTTGCTCGCGCAGGAGCGAGACGAGATCGAGCGCCTCGGCGACGTGCGGCGAGGGTCTGGATTGGGCGAGCCTGGCGCCGGCGGCGACGAAATAGCCGGAGCCGGGCCGCGCCTCCAGATGGCCGAGGCCGACCAGGCGGTCATAGGCCTCGGCCACTGTGTTCTTGGACACGGCATGGTCGACCGCGGCCTGGCGGACGGAGGCGATACGCTCGCCGGGCTTGAGCAGGCCCGCCTCGATCATCCGGCGGAAGCGCTCGACGATCCCGTCGATGCGCGTAGTCGGCCGATCTCCGCTTGTCTGCTCCATCGGTGTCCCGCTCGTTTGGCCGGTACGCGGCCGGCGAAAAATGCGTTATCCGTCCCTTGCCGCCGGGGTCGGGACCGGACCAGTTTCGTTTGCTGTACCGGTAGACACAAGCCAGCGGAATAGCCTGGCATGCCGGGACGGGCGGAGGACACAATGGCTCAGGATGCCAGCTCCCGCATCAGCGGGTTCCACAAAATGTCGCCGGACGAGCGGCGCGACACCGTCCAACGCGTCGCTGGACTCGATGCGGCGGCGGTCGGGCAGCTCGGCAAGCCGGGAAACCTGGAAGGCCATGTCGCCGACCACATGATCGAAAACATGGTGGCGACGTTCGCGATCCCCGTCGGCATCGCGACCAACATGCGCGTCGATGGACGCGATGTGCTGGTGCCGATGGCGACCGAGGAATCCTCCGTCGTCGCCGCGGTCTGTAACTCGGCGCGGCAGTGCTACGAAGCGGGCGGGTTCACGACCTCGGTTTCGGGCGGCGAGATGATCGCGCAGGTACAGCTCGTCGATGTCTCTGATCCGCAGGCAGCGCGTATCCGCATTCTCGAGCGCAAGGCGGAGGTGGCGGCGCTGTGCGATGCATGCGACCCGATGCTGGTGCGGCTTGGCGGCGGCTTTCGCGACCTCGAGGTGCGGATCGTGGCCGCCGAGAGCGGGGCGATGGTGGTGACCCACCTGATCGTCGACACCCGCGACGCGATGGGGGCGAACACCGTGAACACCATGGCCGAGCGGCTGGCGCCGTTCATCGAGGAGTGGGGGGGCGGCAAGGTCTCCCTGCGCATCCTGTCCAACCTCGCCGACCGCCGGCTGGCCCGCGCCCGGGCTACTTGGCCGCTGGCGGCGATCGGCGGGGCTGGGGTGCGGGACAGCATGATCGCGGCCTACCGGTTCGCTGCCGCCGACCCGTATCGGGCGGCGACGCACAACAAGGGGGTGATGAACGGCGTCTCCGCCGTGGTGCTCGCGACCGGTAACGACACCCGCGCGGTTGAGGCCGGCGCCCATGCCTATGCGGCGCGCGACGGCCGCTACACCAGCCTCACAACCTGGGAGGCGGCCGCCGACGGGTCGCTCGTCGGCGCGATCGAGCTGCCCATGGCGGTGGGCTTGGTCGGCGGGGCGACCAAGATCCATCCGACGGCGCAGGCGTGCCTGGCGATCCTCGGCGTCGACACGGCGGCGGGGCTGGCACGGGTCATCGCCGCGGTAGGGCTGGCGCAGAACTTCGGCGCGATGAAGGCGCTGGTGACGGTCGGCATCCAGCAGGGCCACATGGGGCTGCACGCCAACAACGTGGCGATCGCGGTCGGTGCGGTCGGCGACGAGGTCGGGGCGCTGGCGGCAATCCTGGTCGAGCGGCGACAGGTGCGCCAGGACGTGGCGGCGGCGGAGCTGGACAGGTTGCGCACCCGTGGCTGACGCGGTGACCAGGCTCGACACCGTCCCGGACATGCAACGGCACGGGCCGCTCGCTGAGTTGTGGGGCGACACCCTCGACCTCAACCATCTCGGCAAGTCGGTGGTGATCGGCGGCACGGTGAGCCTCGCCTGCTTCCTGCTCGCCGATCGGCTGCTGCTCGGCATCGCCCCTACGCCTCAGCTTGCACGTACCTACGCCATGCTGGCGGGACTGGTCGGCTGCCTGATCGGCGGGGCGATCTGCGCCAGATTGTTCGCGCCGAAGCGCACGCTCATCGAGCAGTCGGCGAACCTGGCTTGGCGCGAGGAGGCGATGGCCGAGCTCGTGCTCGAGACCGGCTGGACGGGGTCAGCGTTGGACCTTTCGGCACCAGTCGCGCGCGAACTGCGTGAGCTCGGGCTTTATGAGCTGTTTGCGCAAGGGCTTTCAGGCGATGCGGCGGGTGACCCGAAGCCGATCCCGCGGCCGGGCGCATGACCGTCGGATTGTTGCAACAGGTCCTGGTCGCGATCGGGATGGGGCTGCTCGGCGCGGTGCTATTTAGCGCGATCGGCTTGGTTTCTGGCACCGACGAGACGACCACCATCGCGCCGGTGACGCTGCTCGTGGTGCTGCTCGGGGTACCGCCGGCGGGAGTGTTCACTTTCTGGCTTGCGAGCGCGGTTGCCAAGCACATGACCCACGCGATCCCGACAGCGCTGCTCGGCATTCCGGGCGACACCATGGCGGTGCCGCTGATGCAGCAGGCGACGGCGCTGCGCAATCTCGGCGTGCCGCACGTCGCGCTTCGCAAGATGATCTCCGGCGGCATCATCGCCGCGTTCATCGCGGTGCCGCTGGCGGTGCTGTTCGCGGTGTTACTGGCGCCGTTCGGGTCGCTAATCACGCGGGCGGCGCCATCGTTGTTCCTGTTTGCGGCGGTTGCGGTCGCCTGGCTCTCGGCCGGGCGATGGGCATCGGTCGTGGCCTTGGTGCCGTTCGTGCTGGTGATCGTGGCGTTGCAGACGTTTACCGTCAGCCACGGCATCAAGCTTAGCGTCAGCTACTTCCTCGGCATTGCAATCGGGCCGCTGATCACGGACTTGGTGCTGGTGCTCGCACCGGCGGAGCGGGCGCGTATGCGGCGCGACCGACCGCGCAGCTTCGCGCTCGCGCCAGATGTGAAGGCGTGGGGCGGTTATTTTCCTAACCCGTTCCGGGTGCTTGACAAAGTACAGGTCGGCTGGACGATGCTGACCGCGGCGGTTTGCTCGGCCACCTTTGTGTTCAGTCCAGTCGCGATGACCGTCATCATGGGCGAAATCGTTGGTTCCAGGATCAAGCATCCCTACCATCGGTTGACCACTGTGGTGGCGGTTCGAAATGGAGTGACCGAGGCGACCTATATCGCGGAGGCGCTGATCCCGCTTATAGCATTTGGACTGCCACTAAGTCCGGTTGCGGCAGGGCCGGCGGCGCCGCTGTTCAATGCGCCGCCGCGCTTCACGGTCAACGCCGGCTCGGGGCAGGCGAATAACTTGCACACCCTACTCTCTGCCTGGGACTTCCTGGGCTACGGATTGCTCGCCGTCGCGCTGGCCTCGCTTGTCGCCTACCCGTTTGTGATGAACTACGCCCGCAGTTCCGCCGCCTTTGTCGCTCGGCGGCTGAGCCACGAAGCGATCATCGCCACCTTCGTCGGCTTGGTGCTGGTGATTGGCGTGTGGGAGGGCGGGATTCTGGCGCTCTTGGTCATCCTCGCGGTCGGGCTGATCGGTGGGCTGCTGTATCGCACCCTCGGGCTCAACACCGGCGTGCAGTTCATGGGCTACTATGTCGCGGTCCTGAGCGTGCCGGCGCTGGTGAAGCTGCTCTCAGGGCATTAAGGCCACACTTGGCTAACGCCTCCCAAGCAGAGGAACAATGCTGATGTCCTACCAATTCGCCGAGCGGGTGCGCATCGTCGAGGTCGGACCGCGAGACGGCTTACAGAACGAGGCGCATACGGTCTCGGTCAAAGATCGGGTAGCGCTGATCGAGCGGCTGGCGATGGCGGGGCTATCCTCGATTGAGGCCGGCAGCTTCGTCTCGCCGCGGTGGGTGCCGCAAATGGCAGGAACTGCAGAGGTGTTCGCCCGGCTGCAACGCCGGTCGGGCACCAGCTACACCGTGCTGGTGCCGAACCGACAGGGTTTTGAGGCGGCGGTCGCGGCGGGCGTGCGAGAGGTCGCGGTGTTCACCTCCGCGTCGGAGAGCTTCGCGCAGCGCAACACCAATTGCTCGATTACCAAGAGCCTGGCGCGGTTCGAGCCGGTCTGCGACGCAGCGTCTGCGGCTGGGATGCGCGTGCGCGGCTATGTCTCCTGCGTGCTGGGCTGTCCTTACGAGGGTGCGGTCGCAGTCGCGGCGGTGGTGGAGGTCGCGACGCGGTTGGCGGCGCTTGGCTGCTATGAGGTCTCGCTCGGCGATACAATCGGCATCGGCACGCCTGGTAAGGCGCAAGCGATGCTCACGGCCGTCGCGGGCAGCATGCCAATGGAGCAGCTAGCCGTGCATTTCCATGACACCTGTGGTCAGGCGCTCGCCAACGTTTTGGCTTGCCTGGAAGCGGGAGTGTCGGTGGTGGACAGCGCGGTGTCCGGCTTAGGCGGATGCCCGTATGCGGTTGGCGCAAGTGGTAATCTGGCGACCGAGGACCTTGTCTACATGCTGAACGGGCTTGGCATCGAGAGCGGGGTCGACATCGACGGCGTAGTTGAGGCGGGAACTTTTATTTCAGGTGTTCTGGGACGACTACCAGGATCGAAGCTAGCCTTGGCGCGTAGGGTTGATGCACGGATCGGATTGGTGCGTTGAGTAGCCCGACCTGGAGATCACGTCAGACGATGGGAACGGAGACCGGCTTGGCGATTTGGATCATTCGGTTGAGGCGCGGACGGCGATGGCGACCTCGCCTTTCTGACCGGCAGTCGACCGTGCCCTGAGCTTCGAGCCGATGGTGTGTTCGTAGCGACCGATCGTTGTCTCCACGAGGCTGCGTCGGCCGTAACCGTTGGCCTTCTGCCAAGCTAGGCGTCCCTTCTCGTTAATGTATCGGACATGACGATCGCGAATGCTCCGAATGTCGGCGTCAGCGTTGACGATCGAAGAGGCTCTCGGCGGGATGACGATATGAGGTGGCGGGCTGTGCTGGCGTGCGGCGGCAGCGTCGTAGACGGACGCCCCGTCATAGGCGCCGTCGGCGATCACGCTGGCGATCGGCCCCTCCACCGTTGCCAGCAGACCTGCAACCTCTGGGATATCGCCGGTATCCTTGTCGGTCAGGCTGTGCGCCACGATCTCACCGGTCTCTGCATCGACGCCGAGATGCAGCTTGCGCCACTGCCTGGGTGTGCGGCCGTGCTTCTCGGCATCCCACTAGCCCTCCCCGAACACCTGCAGGCCCGTGCCGTCCAGCACGACATGAACGGGTTCCTCATGCCGTCCTGCACGCGGTTGACGTCCCGCAAAGGCACGCCCCCGTCGGCTCAGGGTCGAATGGTCAGGCACGCGGAGATCCAGCCCGAGCAGGCGCAGGACCGAGCGCGCAAAACCTTCGACCTGACGTAGAGCCAGATGGAAGACGAGCCGCAGCGTCAGCACCAACTCGATCGCCACCTCGGCGTAGACCGGCTGACCCCCTCGTGTCGTCCGACGCGGGGCGTGCCATCCGGCCAGGGCCGCCTTGTCCAGCCATAAAGTCAGATCGCCACGCCGCCGCAGGCCAGCCTCATAGGCCGGCCAGTTCGTCACCCGACGACGCATCTTCGGGATGTGGTGGCGGCGGGAGACTGTGTTGCACAGATCAGAAATCGGTTGGAGTTTGGCCAACTCGTCTCGTTGTCACGGGAGGCGGACATACTCTGGACGTCCGAGTTCGAGCATTTGGTTCAGTGCATTGACGGCAATCGCGACCTCGGTCGCCCGACGCTGATCGGTGCGCGATCGTAGACCATCACCTACGACCCGTTTGAAACGGCTGATGTCGGCCTCCACCAGCGCTCGCCAGTTGTAGCCAGCAGCCTTCTGCCAAGCCATTCGGCCGCGCTCGGCGATGGTCTGCAGGTGACGGTCTCGCATCGTGGGTGCGGTCTGCGCTGTTTCGCTCGGCACAGCGCTCGAGCGTGGTGGGACGATGACGGACGCCTCGGGATGTCGCGACACGACTTCGCCGTAGACGCCGTCTTGATCGTAAGCACCGTCGGCGGTGAACGACGCGACTGGGCCATCTACTTGATCGAGCAAGGGGCCGACCTGCGAGGCATCGTCGACGTCATTGGTCGTGACCGTAGCGGCCGCGATCCGTCCGGTATCGGCGTCCACGGCGATGTGCAGCTTGCGCCACGAGCGCCTAGTCTTCGTGCCGTGTTTCTCGAGCAGCCATTCGCCGGAGCCGCAAAGCTTCAGCCCCGTGCTGTCCACCAGCAGGTGCACAGGACCGGAGCCCGGCCGAGGGCGAACCACGTCCAGGCTCTCGGCCCGACGGCTCAAGGTGGTATGGTCCGGCACGGCGAGATCGAGGCCAAGCAGAGTGATGATGGAACCGATCAGCCCTTCGGTCTGCCGCAGCGCCAAACGGAACACCGACCTCAGCGTCAGCGCCGTTGCGATGGCCAGGGCCGTATAGCGCGACTGACCGCCTCGCGTGGTTCGCGGCTCAGCTTTCCAAGCCGCGATCGCCGCGTCGGTGAACTAGACCGTCAGACTGCCGCGTTGACGCAGGCCTGCATCATAGGCAGCCGAGTTCGTGGCACGATGCCGCTGCTTGGGAATGTGATGGCGACGCTCGGCATTGGCTTTGAACGGCACGACAACCACCCCGGACAACGATGGGGAACGGCCCCGCCATCATCTTACCCCAGCCAACGCCAAAGTGATCTATGCACCACACTCGCACATCATGACAACAACCTTCGTGCCGCGATCGTTCATGTGCTGGCCGACGCCGCAGTTTCCGTATTGGTCATCGTTGGCCTGCTGCTCGCCCGTGCTTTCGGTTGGTTATGGATGGACCCGCTGGCAGGTTTGATCGGCGCCGGGGTGATCGCCGTCTGGTCGTATGGGCTCGTCCGCAATACCGGGGCCATCCTGCTCGACATGATCCCCGACCAACGCATCGACCGCGCCGTACGCCAAGCCATTGAAGCGGAAGGAGATCAACTTGCAGATTTCCATCTCTGGCGCCTCGGGCCAGGGCATCTCGGCGCAATCCTCTCGATCGTGACAGACCGTCCGTCCCAGCAACCCGAGCATTATCATCGGCTCCTCACCCAGTTTCCCGCTCTTTCTCATGTCACAGTTGAGGTCCAGCGAGCCTAGATGCCGGCGCCGAGGTCGATGAAGGTTGCGGCCAACGACGCGCGGTCGGCGTCTAACGCCGTGCTGGTAAGCGCCGAAACGAAATGGTCGATCTGGGCCGCGATCTCCGGAACCGCAGTGATCTCCCACCAGGCGGGGCGGGTCAGTGGGCCGACGGCGAAGAGCCAGGACGACGGATGACCATCGCGCCCACATGCGGCGCACCCGTCGGTTTCAATGCCAAGTGCCAGTTCGTCCGGCTGCACTAAGCCGCGCCGGCGCAAATCGGCGAACAATGGCATGCCGATTGAGGCATAATCGGTCCGAGGCCCGGTGCAGTTGATCATCCGGCTGGCTTCAAGCGTGCTGGGGGTCGAGCTCCCGTGCGGCCTCACGTCAACGTCCAAGCCGCCGTCCCGCGGACGACAGTCGACGATGCCGCCGGACCAGATCGTCAGGCTGCCGCTCGAGAGCGCCTCATGCAGCCGGCGGGCAACGCGCGGCGCCAGCCTGTGCCGATGGGCGTCCCAATACGGGCGGAGGTGCCGAAGGAACCGCCGCCGCTCGTTCTTGCTCCACTCGGTCCAGATCCTGCTCGTCATCGGCCGGACCGCGTCGATCACGCGCTGCCAGGGAACGTCCTGCGCTGCAGCCATCGTCGCAGCCGACCGGATCTGCCTCATGATAGCAAGCGGGCTGCGAGCCACCGAAAGGTCGACGAAAGGCGGCCAGGCTCCGCCGGAACGATGGTCAAGGGGCGTCAGCCCTCGCCGGGATACCGCATGAATTTGTCCGCGATGCCCCTCGCCCCTCAGTCTCATGACGGTGTCGACCATGGTGAGCCCGGTGCCTACCAACACGACGAGACGGTCCGGGTCGATGCCGTCCAGTGCTCGCGGGGCCCAGGGATCGGGCACGTAAGCACGGTCGTCCCTGACGGGCGATTGTGGTGGCAGCGGCGCCCGAGGTGGCAGGTTGCCAGTCGCCAGCACGATCACGTCGACCGGGATCTCACGTCCGTCCCGCAGCAGGACGCCCCGTCTGGGAAGCTCGAGAAGCGACACCACCTCGCTGCGAATCACAGTCAGCCGGGCGGGTGCCGCGGCCAGCGCCTCTTGCAGGCGCTCCTCCATGTAGTCGCCGAACAACGCGCGCGGCAGGAAGGCGTCTGCAAGGCTTCCGAAGTTTTCTTCAAGAACGTCGCAACGGCCGGAAAGCCACTGGCCGAAACCAGGCGTCAACCCGACCTCGAGACGGTTCACCGGCACGTTCAGAAGATGCTGCGGCGCGCAGGCGCCATAGGCGAGGCCGCGACCAACGTGCTCAGAACTGTCTACGAGGTGGATGTGCAAGGTGGGGTCGCTGGTCAGAAGCTTGAGTGCTGCAAGGGTCCCGCTGAAGCCGGCGCCAACGATGACGACGTGCCTGACGGGGACTGACTCTTGCCGCGAGCTCAAAGCATACCTCAAGCTCCGGCTGCCGGGCTCAAGAGCGCGACTCGATCTGGCTCAGGGGGAGGACAGTCGTGCATTTCAGTTGCTCCATGGCGAAGTTGGAGTTCACGTCGTACAGACTCATCAGCCGGATTAGCTTCCTGTAGACACGGTCGTAGTGGGGGATGTCAGAAACCACGATTTTGAGCAGGTAGTCGACCTTGCCGCTCATCCGGTAAAATTCCACGACTTCCGGGATAGCGATTACCGTTTCCGAAAAACTTTTCAGCCAAACCTCGTTGTGCTGGTTTGTCCGAATACTGACGAAGACGGTTGTTCCTAGATTCAGCTTGGCAGCGTCAAGCAGGGCGACGCGCTGCCGGATCACCCCGGCTGCTTCCAGATTTTTCACCCTTCGCCAGCAGGCGTTGCTGGATAAACCGGTCAGATTGGCTAACTCAGCGACGGTGTCGGTCGCGTTGAACTGGAGGCGGTTCAGGATCCGCGCGTCGAATTGATCGAAATCCACCATATACCATCTTCCTGCGAAATCTTCCCACATGATCGCAAGTTAGTGGGATATCTTCCACCAATATGACATGGTTCGCCGAACCAGTGCGACACGCAGGCGGTCAAATGATTGTCGACCGAGCGACGCGAGACGTTACCATGCGCTCGTGCAGCCTCCGCACGGCACTGCTCCCAGTTCTGGTAAAGAATATGGGGATGATCCCGTGCAACAGGCAGGCGAAGCCAGCCACGATCATGGTAAAACCAAACGATGAAGCCACCTGCAAGTGCTCCATATAGCTTTCATCGACCGTTCTTGGATGATCCAGGAAGATCTTTCTGAGCATCATAAAACCTTTCTTGCGGGCGACCGAGCATCGAAAGCCTATTGCGGCAGTCGGCTATAAATATCCCAAATTTCCATTCTTTTTGGTCATCTTTTGGGAAAATATTTGATCAAGGGCCCTGATTCTAAGGTCGTCCTGACTTCATTGTTTGTGGTGCAGAAGCCTTGAACGGCAGCAAGGATTTCGTCGGCGCATTTAGCCCAGCGGAATGGCTTTGAGTCAGCGTTGTGGGACGTCGACGAAGTGCGCGAAACAGGTCGCGACTTGGAGGAGGCGACCGGCAGCGGTCGCTGCTGCCCCTAGCACGAACAGTGGCAGCACGATCAGACCGGCATAGAAAAGGGCTAATACACCGCCGACTGGATCCGTGTGGACCAGAGAGTGGCGGAAAGCGGGACGACACTGCCGGTCCATTCGGCAGCGGTAAACTGTCAGCCAAGGAGCAGGTGAGGAGTTATACGCAGTTCGATAACGAAGTTGGTCGATGAGAACAGGGAGGCCAACGAGGGCGTCAGCGCCGCACCTTGCTTGGAAGAGGGTGCGGCTGACCATGGTAGGCGTGTAGGAGTAGTTTGAGCTCGCAGCATCGAAGCGGCCGCCAAGGCGACCTCGCGGATCCCGTTGAAGCCGAAGACGCTGCTCGTCGGCTCCTGCGACACCACTTCTGGATGACGCCGGGCAGGACGAAGCCGAGAACCAAGCTCCACCCGACGTCCCACATCATCTCGACCAACATCATCAGCGCAGCGCACAGCTTCGATGGAGAACATAGTTCGTGATCGGGTAGCTCTTGCCGATCAGTGTTGCGAGGTCGATGCACGATTGCTCGAGTCCGTTTCCGGGGTAGGAGGCATGATCATGCCGTCCATGTTCATGCTGCCTCCATATATGTGGTGGCCGCCTGCTGCATTCGCGGCGGCCACCAGGCCGGAGTAATCCTTGGCCGAGAGGCTAGGCAGTTTTTCCGGTTCTGTCGCAAATTTTCGGACTGTTTGAGCTGGTCTTGGGACTATTGAAATGTATTATTCTGCAAGGGAGTAGAACTGCTGCGCTGGACGCAGCTTTCCTGTCGAGTGCAGTTGTCCCTTACGGATCATGTGCATGATCTCGATGCCGGCCAGGGTGATCCGTGCTGACCAGAAACTCTTGAAACCCAGCATCGGCCTGGTCATTCGTTTGATCGCCCGGTGGTCTTGCTCGACGATGTTGTTGAGAAACTTGATCCGGCGGATCTCGATGGTAGCATCATATTCGATGTTGTAGCTCTCGATTGCTGCGGTGTTGGCACCGCTCTTGTCGATGGTGACCTTCTGGGGAACACCATGGCGGCCAGCACCCTTGCGCAGGAAGCGCAGCGCCGCCTTGCGGTCGCGTCGTGCTGTCAGAAAGAAGTCTACCGTGGCACCGGCTTTATCAACGGCGCGATACAGATACTTCCACACGCCCTTGATGCGCACGTAGGTCTCGTCCATCCGCCAGCTGCCACCGACCGGGCGCTTGCGTGTCAGGAACGCCTTCTCCAACTTCGGGACATACTTGAGCACCCAGCGATGCAGCGTCGAGTGGTCGACCTCGACGCCCCGCTCCTGCATCATCTCCTCGATTTGGCGGTAGCTCAGCGGATACACCACATACCAGCGCACGCCCCACAGGATCACATCACGCTCGAAGTGGCTGCCCTTGAACTCAATTGCCATCATCCACCAAACCCAAACCAGGCTTGGATCCTATACGAGATCGTAGCTACCCGAAATTGCGACAGAACCCTGGTTCAACACCCGTTGCCTCCTCGAGCCCATCGGCAACATCCCGCCCGCCGAGGCTGAAGCCGCCTACTACGCAGCCCTTGAGCCCATGCCAATCGCCGCGTAGAGACTCAACCCAATCGGTCTCCGGGAAACCCGGGGTGGTTCAGTATCTACATCGTCCTCAGCATCTTTCTGCGGCAGGACCACTCCTCGGAGTCAAAGCCGGTGGGCGCGAGCGATAGGCAGACGAGAGGGGCGAACGAGTAGGGGGTCCGGTAGCAACCGGACTAAAAGTTTGATTCAGCGCTGGAGGTGGCGGGAGTTGGCGGCCGAAGACGGAAAGGCGGGACGCGTGTCGGACAGCAAGAAGGCCAACGGACTGATCGTCCCCGGGCTGGGCGCATTGGGTATCGTCTATGGCGATCTCGGCACGAGCCCGCTTTATACCTTCCAGACCGTGGTCGGCGACGCTGGCGGCAAGATCAGCCCGGAGATCGCGTTCGGCAGCCTCTCGCTAATCATCTGGGCGCTGATCACCACCATCTCCATTAAGTACTGCCTGATCGTCATGCGCGCCGACAACCAGGGTGAAGGCGGCATCCTGGCGCTGATGTCGCTGCTCAAACCCAACGACAAGAGTGGGCTGCTGCATCGCGGCAGTCTGCTGATCGCCGCCGGCCTGTTTGGCGCCGCCTTGATCTACGGCGACGGCATTATCACCCCGGCAATCTCCGTGCTGAGCGCGCTCGAAGGTCTCAACGTCGCTACCGACACCTTCAAGCCATACGTAGTGCCGCTGGCCGTTGCGATCCTGGTCGGTCTGTTCGTCGCCCAATCGCTCGGCACCGCGAAACTCAGCAAATTGTTCGGCCCGATCATGCTCGTCTGGTTCACGGTGATCGCCGTGATCGGCGTCATCGCCATTGCCCGCTTCCCCGGTGTACTGGCTGCCATCGACCCGCTCTACGGCGCGCATTTCCTGATCCATCACGGCTGGGGCGGTTCTGTTGCAAAGTTTCGATCGACCGGTGCGTGATGGCTAACGGCAACGGTTATGGATCTGGAGACGATGTCGATTGCGTTCAAAGGCAGCCACTTCGAGCGCGACATCATCTTGTGGGGTGTTCGCTGGTACGTGGCGTATCCGTTGAGCTACCGCCAGGTTGAAGAGATGATGGGGGAGCGTGGCGTGGAGGTCGACCACACGACGCTGCATCGCTGGGTGCTCAGGTATGTGCCGTTGCTGGAGAAGGCCTTCGTGGCCCGCAAACGTCCGATCGGCGGCAGTTGGCGGATGGATGAGACCTACATACGGATCAAGGGCGTGTGGAAGTATCTGTATCGTGCAGTCGACAAGGCGGGTGCCACAGTGGACTTCCTGTTGACCGCCAAGCGCGATCGCAAGGCGGCGCTGCGTTTCCTGTGCAAGGCTATCACCCGACATAGGGCTCCCCGCACGATCACCATCGACAAGAGCGGCGCCAACACCGCGGCGGTTGACAGCTACAACACCGAGCATGACGCCGGGATCAAAATGCGCCAAGTCAAGTATCTCAACAACCTCGTCGAGCAGGACCACCGGGCGATCAAACGGATCACCCGGCCAATGCTCGGCTTCAAGAATTTCTGGTCAGCGGCGACCACCATTGCCGGCATCGAGATCATGCACATGATCCGCAAGGGTCAGTTACGTTCGACAGCAAAGCTGCGTCCAGCGCAGCAGTTCTACTCCCTCGCAGGGTAGAAAAACCAAAGTCCCAGCACATACTCAGACACGACGAAACTTTGCAACAGAACCAACACCGGCGGCGGTCCGACAAACCCCGCTTCACCCGCGGCACTCGCCGCGTAGGCTCCTTCATGGTGTCTCATCAACCGGGGCCGGTACATCGCTTTGCGCTCGGTAACAGACCGGCCTTTCCGAGCGCACCGGCCAAAAAATCATTCGCCAGCGTCAGCCCGCCAATCTTGGCGTGCAGCACCGTCATGTCGACCGGCTCCGCGGGTAACGGGTCGGTCCCGAACACGTCCGCCGCGGCCTCCAGCAGCCGTGACCGCTATTGGTTGATGAGGTTCGGATGCACGTCATACTGCTGCGCCAGCTCGCCCAGCGTCTTCTCGCCCTTGATAGCGGCCAAGGCCACCTTGGCCTTGAACGCCGGGCTGTGGTTCCGGCGCGGTCGCTTGCTCATCTGCCTCGTGCTCGCGGCCAGCATGGCCGCCGTCAAATCGGCAATCCACTTATCCCGCTGTGCAAATTACCCGAGTAACCTCTGACTACCACGGCGAATCGAAGTGTACCATCGAGCCGCGAAGTCACAAGTGCTGAAGCAATTATGTCTTCTCAAAACCTAAGTGCCGATGGCGATCGTATTCTTTCGCTAAACGAACTTCTGGCATACCGCTGCCGGCATTTAGCAGCATCCGATGCCCATAGTGCCGCCATCTTGCAAGAAAACCAGGAACTTCGCCCCCCGGCATTGGCCGACTGAACAGGTAGCCCTGACCGCAATCGCAGTTTCCCGCAACGAGGACCTTTAATTGCTCAAGTGTCTCAACACCTTCGGCGACGACCCGCATACCGAGGTTCGCACCAAGGTCGATAATAGCTTGGGTGATCACGCGATTACTTTGCTGTTCTTCAAGGCCGGAAATAAATGATCTGTCGATCTTGATCCGTCCGACGTCAAACGTCTTTAGGTGGGTAAGCGACGCGTAGCCGGTACCAAAATCGTCTAGTGCCGAAATAACTCCGAATTGCCGCAGTTGCCTCAGCACATCGGCTACGGCGTCGGCACGGTCACCAAGGAACGCGCTTTCTAAAATCTCTAACTTGAGCCTGTCCGGACTTAAGTCATACTTCTTGAGCAAGGCGACGACTTGGCGGGATAGTTCGTCGCCGCTCTGAAGCTGACTGCGAGAAATGTTCACGTTGACGCACAATACCGGAATGGACTGGTTGGTCCATTGGCGCAATTGTCCAAGGCTGCGATCGAGGACGAAGGCGCCGATCTTGGCCGAAAGGGCATGGTCCTCTAGCGCTGCAGAGAACGCTGCGGGCGTCAGTAGGCCGCGGGTCGGATGTTGCCATCGCACCAGGGCTTCAAAACCCCGGACCTCAGACGTGCGAAGATCAATGATCGGTTGATAGTATACGTCGAATTCATCGCGACGGAGCCCAAGACGGACTTCCTCGAGCAAATTGACGCGCCGCTCCGTTTCCACCCCCAAGCTTCGTTTAAATACGCAGGCCTGACCTCGTCCTCGAGCCTTCGCCTCGTAGAGGGCAATATCGGCACGGCGGAACATCGTATCTGGGCTTATGCACTCTCCGCGAGAAACGACTGCTCCAACGCTAACGCTGATTGTCAGGCTGATAACTTGATCCGCTGCCAAAACCCGGATCTCGTCATCAAAAATTCGGAGTATCCCGTCGAGGCGACCCTTTGCGTCCGCCGCGCCATCGAGAACAAGGACAAACTCATCGCCGCCGAGACGGCCGACCAAGTCGTCTGGGCGGACGAAGACCTGGAGCCGACGGGCTACTTCTACCAACAGCGTATCGCCAGCGGTATGGCCATACAGGTCGTTGATGGGCTTGAAGTAGTCGATGTCTAGCATGACCACGATCATACTATTAGAACGTTTGCCGGAATCTACCCGATTCTGTAACGTTTCGGTCAGGAGACGGCGATTGGCGAGGCCAGTCAACGGGTCGTGCGTTGCAAGATGCAGAAGGTGGGCCTCGGCCTGCTTTTCCGCGGTAACGTCAATCAACACGCCGACGAGATACCGCGTTCCGCCGCCACTTGGCTCAATCTCGCCAATCCATCGCTGCCATCGATTCGTTCCACTGGGCAGTCTGAAAGTCAAGGTAAGATCAAATGGTTGGCCGGACGAGATCGCTTCGACAATTGCCTTTTTGAGTTGGGCCTGAAGAAGTCCGGAATAGCACGCGATTACCCGCTCAAAGGTTATCGGCTCTACCAATGCCACGTTGAAGATACGGTAAACCCCATCCGACCAAGTTAGCGCCATCGTGTCGATATCCAGCGACCAACGTCCGATCAAGCCAAGCCGTTCCGTTTGATCGGTCATCATTTTGGAACGCGCTAACTCCCGTTGGAGATCAGGCAAGGGGCATAGGTCGCCCGAAACGGACCGTGCAATGGGGTTCGGCCTACCCAAGAGCCCAGCCCTTTCTCCGCCGGCGCAAGCTAAAAAACACGATGCCGACGACGGGATGGAGCACGGAACATGCCTATCTGGGATTACCATTCTGCCCAACTTGAATCATTTGTTAACAGCATACGTTTATCTATTGTTAGACGATATAGGGGATACGCAGCTTTGCCGCTTGGTGGCAGTGAGTTTAAGTAAGCAGTGTAGTTGTTGAGCTAGCTCGGAACCGCAGTCAACTTTTGGACAGCCCTTGTATTTGGTTTTTGAGACGTATCTCACCTGAACTAAAATGCCTTGGTTTTCGGGAACCGATTTGGTTGAGTCTCTACGCGCGACTGGCATGGGCTAAACGGCGAGGTAGTAGGCGACGGAGTGTTGAACCAGTCGACCCAATGCAGGACGTTGGATTCGACCGTGTCGATGCTGGGCCAGGCTTGGCAGTTGGCGGTGGATCACCTCGATCTCGAACCGGCCATTAATAAGATTCTGTCGCACGTTTGTGTGTCTTGGCCGCCTGCTAGATGATGGGAGCGGGCGCGGTTTTGGGACGAGACGATGGCGATTGACTTCAAGGGCAGTCACTTCGAGCGGGATATCGTCCTATGGGGTGTGCGGTGGTATGTGGCGTATCCGATCAGCTACCGCCAGCTCGAGGAGATGATGGGTGAGCGGGGCGTTAAGGTCGATCATTCCACGCTGAACCGCTGGATCGTGCGCTACGTGCCGTTGCTGGAGAAGGTGTTCGTGTCGCGCAAGCGTCCGGTGGGCGGCAGCTAGAGGCTCGACGAAACCTACGTGCGGGTCAAGGGCGCGTGGAAGTATCTCTATCGGGCGGTCGACAAAGCCGGTGCCACCGTGGACTTCCTACTGACGGCCAAGCGGGATCGTAAGGCGGCGCTGCGCTTCCTGCGTAAGGCAGCCGGGCATCACGGCATTCCTGAGAAGACCACCATCGACAAGAGCGGCGCCAACACAGCTGCGATCGCGAGCTACAATGTCGAGCATGATGCGGAGATCGAGACCCGACAGATCAAGTATCTCAACAACATCGTCGAACAGAATCACCGGGCGGTCAAACGATTGACCCGACCGATGCTGGGGTTCAAGTCGTTCTGGTCCGCGGCGGTCACTGTCGCCGGCATCGAGATCATGCACATGATCCGCAAAGGACAGTTGCTCTCAACAGGAAAGTTGCGTCCAGCACAGCAGTTTTACTCCCTGGCCGGCTATAGCATTTTCCGATCAGATAGCGTCATATCCGGCGGCAGCAAAATAGTTGAAGCACTCAACTGGATCGAAGCGTTCGAGTGCTCCTGCAATCGTCTGCCAGAGGTCATCGACCGTGCGTGATGCAGCCGCTCGAAGCAGAGCCTTGAGCTTGGAGAATGCCATCTCGATCGAGTTGAAGTTGGGCGAGTAGGGCGGCAGAAACCGGAGCTCTGCGCCTGCGGCCTCGATTGCCTCACGAATGCCGGTCACCTTGTGCGACGGCAGGTTGTCCATGATGACAGAGGTGGCTGGCCAAATTCGGACAGTCCTATAAGTGGAAAGTCTGCCTGGAAGCGGCGATCATGCCGCGTATCAGGAGAGACCATGACGAAACGGACACGCCGGGCTCATGCTCCGGCTTTCAAAGCGAAAGTGGCGCTGGCTGCCGTCAAGGGCGAGAAGACGCTGGCGGAGTTGGCACAGCAGTATGACGTGCATCCGAACCAGATTACGGCCTGGAAGGCACAACTGATCGAGGGTGTTGCCAGTGTTTTTGTCGCCGGGTCCAGCGGCGCGGAAGTAGCACCTGCCGTAGATTTGAAGGTGCTGCATGCCAAGATTGGCGAGCTGGCGCTGGAGAATGATTTTTTGTCCGGTGCGCTCAGCAAAGCCGGCCTGCTGAGCGCAAAACGATGATCGACCGCGGCCATGATCTGCCGCTGCTGCGGCAGGCTGAGCTGCTCGGGTTCAGCCGTAGCAGCTTCTACTATGAGCCTCGGCCGGTGGCGCAGAAGGAGCTCGCGATCATGCTGCGGATCGACGCGCTGCATCTCGACTATCCGTTCGCGGGCAGCCGGATGCTGCGGGATCTGCTGCGCGGTGAGGGCGTCGTGATCGGGCGCGAACTGGTAGCCACGATGATGCGGCGCATGGGCATCGAGGCGCTGTATCGCCGCCCGAACACCTCCAAGCCGGCACCGGGGCATAAGATCTATCCATATCTCCTGCGCGGCGTGGCGGTCGGGCGGCCGAACCAGGCGTGGGCGATGGACATCACATACATTCCAATGGCGCGCGGATTTGTCTACCTGGCGGCTGTTGTGGACTGGTTCACCCGACGGGTCCTGTCATGGCAATTATCGATAACGTTGGAGGTGGATTTTTGCATAGAGGCAGTGGAGGAAGCGCTCGCCAGGCACGGCAAGCCCGAGATTTTCAACACTGATCAGGGCAGTCAATTTACCAGCGCGGCCTTCACCGGCCTGTTGACCGACAACACCATTTCCATCAGCATGGATGGCCGCGGTGCGTGGCGCGACAACGTGTTTGTCGAACGGCTTTGGCGATCGGTCAAATACGAGGAAGTCGTATGCTGTGAACGTGTCTACCCACCTTGGGACGGCGCGGAACTTTACCGGAGATGGGGGCCGGCCCCCCGAAGTCGGTCTGCAGGGGCAGGCTTCAAACCGCCACAAGCTGCGAGGGTAAAGAGCCCTGGTGGTGAGCGTTGCTGGAAAAGGCGGAAAGCTATTCCGTCAGGTGGGTCTTGAGGAGACGAACGCGAGTGAACCGCTGATGACGTGTCGTAACGTATTAAACCGACGTCGAAACCGGGACCTGGACTTCTGTCCCGCGAGCAAGGGTTGGGCGATGCCTGCTGACGGCCCAACCGGCGTCCGGCATGAAGGCGGCGTGACCTCAAGACAGGCTTCGGTAAGGAACACAGGAACCTGTCGTCCCGATGCCAAGGGAGAAATCCAAACGGTCAGTCACCGTAAGGATCTGAGTACCGATGCGGGGCACAGGGGCGGAGATGTCCGTAGTAGGGATGATGGTTCCGTAATGGGACCGGACCGAAGGGGCATCGTCATTCGGCTATATCCCAGAGGCAACCCGAAAGGGGATGACCTCCATGGGTAGAGCAAAGTCGTATTGTATTGCGAAGCGTGAAGTGTGGGAAGCGTATAAGCGAGTAAAAGCCAATCGAGGGGCGGCTGGGGTGGATGGTCAGTCTATCGAAGACTTCGACAGAGATTTAAGTAAGAACCTCTATCGGATCTGGAATAGAATGTCTTCCGGAAGCTACTTTCCGCCACCCGTGCGTCGCGTTGACATACCGAAAGGCGATACTGGAGGAACTCGGCCGCTCGGAATTCCGACGGTCTCCGACAGGATTGCTCAGATGGTGGTCAGGCGACACCTGGAGCCGATCCTAGAGCCGGTGTTTCACCGAGATTCTTATGGATATCGCCCCGGGAAATCGGCGCATAATGCGCTGGTTATGGCTCGGCAGCGTTGCTGGGCTCATGATTGGGTGCTCGACCTCGACATCAAGAGTTTCTTCGACGAGATCGATTGGGACCTCCTGATGCGAGCCGTGCGTCGACACACTGACTGTCCATGGGTGCTGCTCTACCTTGAACGGTGGCTGAGGGCGCCCGTGAGCATGCCGGATGGGACCTTGGTTGGGCGAGAGAGGGGGACCCCGCAGGGGGCTGTCGTCAGTCCTGTGCTGGCAAATCTCTTTCTTCACTATGCGTTCGATCTCTGGATGCAAAGAGAGTATCCAAGCATCCCGTTTGAACGCTACGCTGACGACGCGATCTGCCATTGCGCGAACGAAGAGCAGGCGCTTGAGTTACATCAAGCGCTGGGGCAGAGGTTCGAGGCGTGTCGGCTTCGGCTACACCCGGAAAAGACCAAAACCGTCGGTTCTGTTGCAAAGTTTCGATCGACCGGTGCGTGATGGCTAACGGCAACGGTTATGGATCTGGAGACGATGTCGATTGCGTTCAAAGGCAGCCACTTCGAGCGCGACATCATCTTGTGGGGTGTTCGCTGGTACGTGGCGTATCCGTTGAGCTACCGCCAGGTTGAAGAGATGATGGGGGAGCGTGGCGTGGAGGTCGACCACACGACGCTGCATCGCTGGGTGCTCAGGTATGTGCCGTTGCTGGAGAAGGCCTTCGTGGCCCGCAAACGTCCGATCGGCGGCAGCTGGCGGATGGATGAGACCTACATACGGATCAAGGGCGTGTGGAAGTATCTGTATCGTGCAGTCGACAAGGCGGGTGCCACAGTGGACTTCCTGTTGACCGCCAAGCGCGATCGCAAGGCGGCGCTGCGTTTCCTCTGCAAGGCTATCACCCGACATAGGGCTCCCCGCACGATCACCATCGACAAGAGCGGCGCCAACACCGCGGCGGTTGACAGCTACAACACCGAGCATGACGCCGGGATCAAAATGCGCCAAGTCAAGTATCTCAACAACCTCGTCGAGCAGGACCACCGGGCGATCAAACGGATCACCCGGCCAATGCTCGGCTTCAAGAATTTCTGGTCAGCGGCGACCACCATTGCCGGCCTCGAGATCATGCACATGATCCGCAAGGGTCAGTTACGTTCGACAGCGAAGCTGCGTCCAGCGCAGCAGTTCTACTCCCTCGCAGGATAGAAAAACCAAAGTCCCAGCCCATACTCAGACACGACGAAACTTTGCAACAGAACCCTCGTTGAACTGCCGCTTGCAAGCCCGGCAGCGGAAGCGACGGTAGCCGCGTGTCGTCACCTCCGGCCGCTCCGTCACGGACGCAGACCCACAGCACATGCAGTTCATCCCGATATCCCGCCCGCTGCCATGACCGGCAACGCTACGTCAGCCACCCAGCGGTCACCAGATCCGTCATTGGCACGAGGCCTGACAGAACCCTTGAGCTTGGGCCACGCAAGATCAGGGTGGTCGGGATTGCCCCTGGCCTCGTCGCCACGGAGGGCACAAGCGGCATGGGCGAGGAAGGGGCCGTCCCGTTCGTCGCCCGTACACCGCTCGGCCGCATCGGCCAGCCCGCCGATATCGCCGCCACGGTTTCCTTCATCGTGTCCGAAGATGCCGACTGGGTAACCGGCGAGACGTTGCAGGTCGGCGGCGGCCTGCGGCTCTAGCACGCCGATGGGCTCCGGCACCCGGAGCCCATCGCTCTACGGCTTTATCGGACTAAGAGGCTCGCCGGCATCATCCGGCCGGCCCCAACCCGATCGCTTTGCCAGTCAGGCCCGGGCGACGACTTCGCCGCGCGAGGCATGGATCCGCGTCTCGCCGCCATCGAATTCCAGGAACGGCGGGTCAAACCCGGCCTGAACCAGGGCGGCAACGGTCAGGTCGATGAAATGACGCTCTCCGGCCGGGCTGGCGATCACGATCCTGCCGTGGTGGTCGAGCGAGCGGATCGCCTGGTTGATCACCCGGTTTATGGTCACCAGCGTCACGTGCGGCACCAGCACCAGGTCGGCGGACCGTGTCTCGGCATGCGCATCGGGTGTCCGGGCCTCGGCCTTGCGGCATTCGGTGTGCATCAGGGCACAGAGCGTGTCGGCAGCGGATGTTCCGAGAACCAGGACGCGCAACCCCTCCAGGTCGGAGGTCTCGCCCACCAGGGCGATCGAGCATTGCCGGGATTGCAGGATCGTCCTTGCATAACGCAAACGGCGATCGCGAAGTGTACCACTCATTGCCATCGGTCTCCACCAGGGACATGGACTGTCACCGGATGCCGAACAGTGAGCCGAACCCGCATAAAGGATCGATGCGTTTCAGGAGGCCGCAGGATAAAATCTACCTAAACGCGGGTTCGCTGCACCGGTCTTTATGCGGTTTTTATGCGTGCAGCTGATTTCGCCATCGAGACTTTATGCCGGTCGTCTCCAAGGTGCCGCCGATACAGCTTGGATACCGTTCAGTGATCAGGACACGACTTTCGATTCTCCTCGCAGGCGCCTCTTTGCTTGCGACGGGCGCGTCGGCGCGCGCCCAGACTGCCGCACCGTCACTCTCGACCGGCACGCCCCCCGCCTCGGCGAGCGTGAACGGGACGGCCGCAACCGCCACTCCCGCCGCACCCGCACCCGCCGCTGCCGCGCCGCCGAAGACCTGGGCCGAGGGCATCACCTATGGTGCGCAGGTCGAGGGTGGCGTCACCGGCAACTTCGACCGTCCCGCGGACGGGCTGAATTATGGCCGCCTGTTCGACGACAAGGCCAATACCGCGCTGCTGAACTCGGTGCAGCTCACCGCCACGCGCGCCATCGATCCCACGCTGTCGACCTTCGATTTCGGCTTCATGCTGCAGGGCACCTACGGTTCCGACGCCCGCTACACCCACTATCTCGGCGAGTTCGGCCACGTCACCAACGATCGCAACCAGTTCAGCATCCTGCAGGCCAACGTCACCATGCATGCGCCGGTACTGTTCAAGGGCGGCATCGACTTCAAGCTCGGCCAGTTCGCCACCCTGATCGGCTACGAGACCATCGATCCCAGCACCAACCCGTTCTACTCGCACTCGTACAACTTCAACTTCGGACCGTTCGAGCATACCGGCCTGATCGCCGAGGCGCATATCAGCCCGACCGTGGACCTGTATGGCGAGATCGATACCGGCGAGAGCACCACCTTCGGCCGTGGCGACAACAACGCCGAGCCGGCCGGGCTGGTGGGGGTGGGGCTGAACAGCCTGGCCGGCGGCAAGCTGACCGTGCTGGCGTTCCTGCATCTCGGTCCGGAGGACGCCACCAACGCGATCGGTGGCGAGGCCAACAGCTCGATGCGCTACGAGGGCGACGTGGTCGCCACCTACAAGGCGACCGACAAGCTGACCCTGGTGGCCGAAGCCCAGTGGCAGCACGACGATTTCTACGGCGCGGACTCCTATGGCCTCGCCGGCTACGCGTCCTATGCGCTGACCCCGACCCTGACCGCCAACTTCCGCGGCGAGGTGTATCGCGACAATGCCGGCTTCTTCGTGGCGGCCTTCCCGGGCAACACCGATGCGTATCGCGGCCTGAACGGGCTGAGCACCACCGCGTTCGGCGCCGGGCGGCAGACCTACAGCGAGTGGACCTGGGGGGTCAGCTACAAGCCGGTGATCCCGCACGTCGCGCTGCTGGCGTTCCGGCCCGAGATCCGCTGGGACAAGTCGTTCAGCGGCGGCCACCCGTATAACGCCCTCACCAACACCGGAAACTTCACCCTAGCAGCCGACGTGATCCTCGGGTTCTAGGGCATAAGGTCTGCAGCTACTTTTTGCGGGCTGGTTGGTGAGGTTCCGGGTCGGGGTAGGCGGTGCCAAGGCGCCGCTACCACCGATCTTCCAGCAATGCATCGGACGACCTGCTTGGATCGTGTAGATCCGCGAATCACGCACCGATATGGTCGTGTTCGCTGAGTTATAGATCATGTCGAAAACGTTCTGCGTGAGCGCCGGGTTCTCGACGCCGGTCGTCGTCCACTGCCTCCGGTCAGCCTTGGTGACGGTGATCGGCGCCTGCGACTGACAGCAGAACAACGCGATCCATTATCGGCAGGCGGCCCAAGTTCGGGCGCGCGACTGGTCGCCATACGCCCCCACGGCGTTTTTTTATGGCTTCTTTATGCCGGAGCACGAACCACGAATGTCTTCTTTATGCGCACTCGCAGTAGATCGGCGCATCATGCAACGAGGCGTATCATGCTTGACATTCTCCTGCTTTTCGCAGGCGTCGCGACCATCCTGATGATGGATGGCTACGCCGCGCTGTGCGCACGGATCTAGACAATGACGCTCGATCTGATCCTCGCCGGGGCCGTTTCGGTCGGCCTCCTGATCTATCTCGGATGGGCGCTGATTCGCCCTGAAGATTTCTGAGGAGGTATCCGCCATGACCTCATGCGGCATCCTGGAAATCGTGCTCATCCTGGCTGCGACGTGCATCTTCGCCGTTCCGGTCGGGAATTATCTCGCCGCCGTGATGGAGGGCCGATCCACGCTCCTGGCACCCGTGCTTGCTCCGGTCGAGCGCGGCTTCTATCGCCTGTCCGGCATCGATCCGTTCCACGGCATGAGCTGGCGCAGTTATGCGACTGCATTGCTGCTGCTGAACGCGCTGCATTTCGCGATGCTGTACGCGATCCTGCGGCTGCAATTCTATCTGCCGTTCAATCCGCAGGCGGTCGTCGGCATGCCGCCGTCGATCGCCTTCAATACCGCGATCTCGTTCGTGACCAACACCAACTGGCAGGCGTACGTGCCGGAAAGCGGGATCTCGAACGGCGCGCAGATGTTCGGCCTGACCGTGCATAACTTCCTGTCCGCGGCGACCGGTATTGCCGTGGCGGTTGCCGTGATGCGGGCGCTGGCCGCCGGCGGTCTCAAGACGCTGGGCAATTTCTGGTCGGACCTGACGCGGGCGACGCTCTATGTGTTGCTGCCGCTCACCTGCGTGTTCACCATCCTGCTAATGGCGAGCGGTGTTCCGGACACGCTCCACGCCTTCGCTCAGGTGACCACTCTGGAGGGCATCAAACAGACCATTGCGCTTGGCCCGGTCGCCTTCCAGGAAGCGATCAAGGAACTCGGCACCAACGGCGGCGGCTTCTTCAACACCAACAGTTCCCACCCGTTCGAAAATCCAACCGCGCTCACCTGCGGGCTCGAGACGTTCATGCTTCTGCTGATCCCGTTCGCGCTGCCGATCGCCTTCGGCCGGATCGTCAAGGAGCCTGCTCAGGGCCGCGTGCTCCTGGCGACGATGGTCGGCATCCTGGTGATCGGCGTGTTCTGTGCGTATGGCGCGGAATCTGGCGGAAACCCGATCCTGCATGCGCTGGGCGTCAACCAGGCCCAGGGAAACCTGGAGGGCAAGGAAGTCCGGTTCGGTACCGCGCTGACCGCGCTGCTCAATGTCGGTGCCACGGGAACCTCGACCGGCGCCATCGCCGGTGCCACCGACAGCTTCATGCCGCTCGGCGGGCTGGTGCCGCTGTTTCTCATGCAGCTCGGAGAAGTCACTCCCGGCGGCATCGGCTCCGGGTTCTACTTCATCATCGTGTTCGCCCTGCTCTCGGTGTTCGTGGCCGGGCTGATGGTCGGCCGTACGCCGGAATATCTCGGCAAGAAGGTCCAGGCCCGGGAAATCAAGCTCGCGATGCTGGCGTTGCTGATCCTGACTCTGTGGATCCTGTGTGGCGCCGGGCTGGCACTCGTCCTCCCCGCCGGTCTGGCGGCTCTCGCCAATGCCGGTCCGCACGGTCTGACCGAGATGCTCTACGCCTGGACCTCGGCGACGCAGAATAACGGCAGCGCCATGGCCGGCATCACCGCCACCGGGCCGCTGATGGCCTACGGGCAGGGCTTTGCGATGCTGTTCGGTCGCTTCGCCGTGCTTATCCCGGTTCTCGCGATAGCCGGATCCCTGGCCGCCAAGCCGAAGCTCAAGATGAGTGCTGGCACCTTCCCGACCACCGGCCTGCTGTTCTGTGGCCTGCTGGCGGGGGTGATCGTCATCCTGGGCGGGCTGCAATTCCTGCCGGCCGATGCGCTCGGACCGATCGCTGAACATTTCGTGCTCCTTAGCGGCACGACATACTGAGGACCCTGATGATGTCCGCAACAACCAACAACTCGGGTGAGGGCGCTTCGGCGCTTTCACTCTTCGACTCCCGGATTGCATCGCGCGCCGCCCGGGACGCCTTCGCCAAGCTCGATCCGCGTCGGCTGATGCGCAATCCGGTCATCTTCGTAACCGAGATCGTTGCGATCCTGACCACCATCATCGGCGTTCAAGACCTGTTCACCCATGCTGCCCACCCTGCCTTCGCACTCGCGATCGCGGTGTGGCTCTGGATGACCGTGCTGTTCGCGACCTTTGCCGAAGCCATGGCGGAAGGCCGCGGCCGTGCCCGCGCCGAGAGCCTGCGCCGCGCCCGCAACGACATGATGGCCAAGCGCGTGCCGAACCCGGATGACCCGGCACTTTACGGCACCGTGTCCTCGACCGACCTGCGTCTCGGCGACGTGGTGCTGGTCGAGACCGGCGACCTGATCCCGCTCGACGGCGAGATCATCAAGGGTATCGCTTCGATCAACGAGAGCGCCATCACCGGCGAGTCCGCGCCGGTGATCCGCGAGGCCGGCGGCGATCGCTCGGCCGTCACCGGCGGCACCATGGTGGTGTCCGACAGCCTGCTGGTCCGCATCACCGCCGAGCCCGGCCATACCTTCATCGACCGGATGATCGCGCTGGTCGAAGGTGCCTCACGCTCGAAAACCCCGAACGAGATCGCGCTCGACATCCTGCTCGCCGGCCTGACCATCATCTTCCTGGTCGCGGTCGTCACGCTGGTCGGCTTTGCGCACTACTCCGGCACGACGCTGCCGGTGCCGGTGCTGGCAGCCCTGCTGGTCACATTGATCCCGACCACGATCGGCGGCCTGCTGTCGGCGATCGGCATCGCCGGCATGGACCGGCTGGTGCGCTTCAACGTCGTCGCCACCTCCGGCCGTGCGGTCGAGGCCGCCGGCGACGTCGATACGCTGCTGCTCGACAAGACCGGCACCATCACCTTCGGCAACCGCATGGCCGCCGCCTTCTACCCGGTGCCGGGCATCGACGAAGCCCGGCTGGCGGAGGCCGCCGCGATGGCTTCGCTCGGCGACGAGACGCCCGAGGGACGCTCGGTGCATGTGCTGGCCCGCGAGAAGTTCGGCGTGGCGCCGGTGGCTCCCGCAGGCTCGACGCCGGTGCCGTTCTCGGCCAATACCCGCCTGTCGGGCCTCGATGCCGGCGAGCGTTCATGGCGCAAGGGAGCGGTGGACTCGCTGCTCGCCGCCGTCGGTGAAGCCAGGCCGCCACTCGCCTTCACCGCCGCGGTGGAACGTATCGCCCGCTCCGGCGGCACGCCGCTGGCGGTGGCCGAGGATGGCCGCCTGCTGGGGGTGATCGAGCTCAAGGACGTGGTCAAGCCGGGCATTCGCGATCGGTTCGCCGCACTCCGCCGCATGGGCATCCGCACCGTCATGGTGACCGGCGACAACCGGATCACCGCGGCGGCGATCGCCAGCGAGGCCGGCGTCGATGATTTCGTCGCCGAGGCCACGCCGCAGGACAAGCTCGACTATATCCGTGCCGCCCAGGCCGAGGGGCGGCTGGTGGCGATGTGCGGCGACGGCACCAACGATGCGCCGGCGCTGGCGCAGGCCGATGTCGGCGTGGCGATGCAGACCGGCACTCAGGCGGCACGCGAAGCCGCCAACATGGTCGACCTGGACAGCGATCCGACCAAGCTGATCGAGATCGTCGAGATCGGAAAGCAGCTGCTGATCACCCGTGGTGCTCTCACCACCTTCTCGATCGCTAACGACATCGCCAAGTATTTCGCGATCCTGCCGGCGATCTTCGTGGTGGCCTATCCCGGCCTGTCGGCACTGAACGTCATGCATCTGTCGACGCCGCAGAGCGCCATCCTGTCCGCGGTGATCTTCAACGCCGTTGTGATCATCGCGCTGGTGCCGCTGGCACTGAAGGGCGTGAGCTTCAAGGCGATCAGCGCGGCCTCCATGCTGCGCCGGAACCTGCTGATCTACGGCCTCGGCGGCATCCTGGTGCCGTTCGCCGGCATCAAGATCATCGACATGCTGCTCACCGCCTTCCACATCTTCGCGTAGAGGAACCGCGTCATGCTCACCCATCTGCGTCCCGCGTTTTCACTCGTCGTCCTGTTCACGCTGCTGCTCGGGCTGGTGTTCCCGCTCGGCTTCGTGGGTGTCGGCGCGGTCGTGTTCCCGTTCCAGGCGAACGGCAGCCTGATCGTGCGTGACGGCAAGCAGGTCGGCTCCGCGCTGATCGGCGAGAACTTCACCAGCGACCGCTTTTTCCACGGCCGGGAGTCGGCGATTTCCGGCACCGATCCGAAAGATGCATCCAAGACCGTGCCCACCCCCTACGATGCCAGCACGTCGACGGCCTCCAACCTGGCGCCGACCTCGAAGGCGCTGCATGATCGCGTTGCCGGCGATGTCGCGACGCTGGTGAAACAGGGTGCAACCGCAGGTGCCATTCCCATGGATTCCGTCACCAGTTCCGGTTCGGGCCTCGACCCCGATATCTCGCCGGACTATGCCGCCCTGCAGGCGCCGGTGGTCGCGGCCGCGCGCCATGTGCCGGTCGAGATGGTGCGCCAGCTGCTCGCAGCCCATACGCAGGGCCGCATGCTCGGCGTGTTCGGCGAGCCGAGGGTCAACGTGCTGCGGCTGAACCTGGCACTGGAATCACTGTCGCGCTCAGGCGCTGCGCCGGGCGGTGCCAACAAGGTGCAGACGAGCAGCAACTGATGCGAAACGAGCCGGATCGTCGGCCTGATCCGGACGCACTTCTGGCGGCGCAGGCGAAAGCCTCGCGCGCGCCGCTGAAGATCTTCCTCGGCGCGGCGCCCGGTGTCGGCAAGACCTTCGAGATGCTCACCCAGGCGCGCCGCCTGCTGGCCGAAAACAAGACCGGCATCCTGGCCGGGCTGATCGAGACGCACGGGCGGGCCGAGACCGAGGCTCAGCTCGGCGACCTGCCGGTGCTGCCGCGCCTGCAGATCCCGTATCGCGGGCAGATGCTGGAGGAGTTCGACCTCGAGGAGGCGCTGGCGCTGCGCCCGTCGCTGCTGCTGGTGGACGAACTGGCGCACAGCAACGCGCCCGGCAGCCGTCACGCCCGACGCTGGGAGGATGTGGCGGAGCTGCTGGTCGCCGGCATCCCGGTCTGGACCACGCTCAACGTCCAGCATCTGGAGAGCCTGAACGACACCGTGCTGCGCATCACCGGCATCCGGGTCAGCGAGACGCTGCCGGACCATGTGCTGGAGCTGGCCGATGAGATCGAGCTGATCGACCTGTCGCCGAACGACCTGCGCGCCCGCCTGGTGCAGGGGCGGATCTACCGTCCCGACGTGGCGACCCGGGCGCTGGGCGGGTTCTTCCGCGAAGGCAACCTGCAGGCGTTGCGCGAGATCGCGCTGCGTCGTGCCGCCCAGCACGTCGATGCCGGCCTGCTCGACTACATGCGGCTGAACGCGATCGACGGACCCTGGCCGGCCGGCGACCGCGTGCTGGCCCTGGTTGGGCCGGAGGCCGGAGAACCGGTGCTCCGCGAGGCCAAGCGTCTTGCCGACGCGCTGCATGCGCCGTGGCTGGCGCTGCATGTGGAGCCGGCCGGCGAGGTACCGCAATCGACGCAGGCGGTGTCGCGCATCATGGCGCTGGCAGCCGAGCTTGGCGCGGAGACCGAAATCCGCGCGGTCCGGAGCGCGCGGGAAGGGATCGTCGGCATCGCCCTGGACGTGGCGCACGACCGCAACGTGACGCAGATCGTGGTCGGCCGCATGCAGCAGCGCACCCTGCTGCGCCGGATGGTGGCTGGACGCTGCCTGCGTGGAAACCTCGCGGCCACGCTGCTGTCCCGGGCTCCCGAGCACGCGGTGCATGTGGTGCCGACCGGCGCACCCGCCCTGCGCCGTTTCGGCCTCCGGGCAAGCCTGCCGGACGGATGGCAGCCATGGGTGGTGTCCTCCCTGCTGGTGGCGTGCACCCTGGTTCTGGCCGAGATGCTGCGTGGCCTGATCGAGCCGGACGCGCTCGGGATGCTTTTCCTGGCCTCGGTGGTCGGCGCGGCGGCGCTCTATGGGCTGGCGGTGGCGCTCTGCACCGCGCTGGTGTCGTTCCTGGCGTGGAACTTCTTTTTCATCCGGCCCCTGTACCAGTTCACCATCGACGAGCCGCGCGACCTGATGGCGATCGTCGTGTTCGGTACGGTCGCCGGCGCCACCGGCCTGGTCGCCAGCCGCCTTGGCGCCTCGGCCCGCGCGGCGCAGGGCCGGATCGAGGGATTGCGGCGGATCGGGGCGTTCTCGCGTGCTCTCGGCGGTCCGGTCACCGAGAACGAGCTGCAGGACGAGATTGCGCGTCAGGCAGCCTCGATCGCGGCCCGCGCCATGGTCCTGGCCGGACGGGACATCGATGGCGAGCTGGATATCCGGGCCGCGGTACCGCCGGCGGACACCATGGACGAGGGGTCCTGGGCCGCGGCGCTCTGGGCCTGGCGCCACGGCGAACCGGCTGGCCGCGGCACCGCGACGCTACCCTCGGCTCCCTGGCGTTTCCTGCCGATCGGGATCGCCGGTGCCGGCCCTGAAGCGGGCACCAGCGGATTGCGTGGATTGCTGGCTGTGCAGCCGGCCACCGCGCTCGATGCGCCGGCCCTCCAGGCGCTGCAGGCCCTGGCCGACCAGGCGGCGGTGGCGCTGGAGCGGGTGCGGCTGGTGCGTGGAGCCGCGGACGCGACGGCGCGCAACGAGACCCAGAAGCTACGGACCGCGCTGCTGAACTCGCTGTCGCACGACCTGCGCACCCCGCTGACCGGCATACGGGGCTCGGCCGAGACACTTCGCACCGCGTGGAGCCGTCTGACCCCCGACACGCGCGACGACCTGCTGCTGGCAATCGAGGAGGATACGCTGCGGATGACCCGCTTCCTGGCCAATATCACCGACATGACCCGGCTCGAAAGCGGGGCCGTGGTGCCGAAGCTGGTTCGCGTGGACCCACAGGGCGTGGTGCAGGATGCGATCGCGCGCTTCGAAGGTCCGGGCCTGGTTGCGATCAGCAAGCTCGGCATGGTGCCAGCGGTGCTGGCCGATCCGCTGCTGCTGGAACAGGTCGTGTTCAACGTGCTGGACAACGCGCTGAAATATTCCCCTACGCCGGCGCCGGGGCCCGCACCAAACACCGCCTCGGTCCAGGTCGTCCTGGCACTGGAGACGGGCAACGTCGTCATCCGGATTGCCGATGCCGGTTCGGGCATTCCGGAAGCCGACCTGCCAAATGTATTCGACAGCTTCTACCGGTCCCAGCACGGCGACCGGGTGGTGCCGGGCACCGGGCTCGGGCTTGCGATCGCGCGCGGCCTGATCGAGGTGATGGGCGGGAGCATCTCGGCAAGCAGCCCGGTGCCGGCCGGCGTGCCGGGCATCGTGTCCGGCATCGGGCGCGGCACGCTGGTCTCCATCGTCATGCCGGCGATACGATGAACGCCAACGACACCGCGCTGGTGCTGATCGTCGATGACGAGAAGCAGATCCACCGCTTCCTGCGGCCTGCCCTCGAGGCGGTCGGTTATCGCACCCTGTCGGCATTCGACGGAGCGGAAGGGCTCCGGCTGGCCGCGTCGCAGACACCCGATATCGTCCTGCTCGATCTCGGGCTGCCGGACATGGATGGCAGGATCTTGCTCGTCCGGCTGCGCGCCTTCTCGCAGGTGCCGATCATCGTCCTGTCGGCGCGCGATCGCGAGGCGGAGAAGGTGGCGTCGCTTGATGCGGGTGCCGACGACTATGTCGAAAAGCCGTTCGGTCTCGGAGAACTGCTGGCGCGGCTGCGTGTAGTGCTGCGGCGGCATGAACAGCCGCCGGATACCAGGCAGGACGAAACGCTCGCCTGCGGGCCCATCACGCTCGACCCGGGCCGTCACGAAGTGCGGGTGGATGGCGAGAAGGTCACGCTCAGTCCCCGCGAATACCAGCTGCTGGCGATGATGATGCGCCATGCCGACAAGGTGCTGACCCACCGGCAATTGCTGACCGCGTTATGGGGACCGGCGCACGGCGCCAACGTGCAGTATCTTCGGGTCTATATCGGCCAGCTCAGGCACAAGCTCGGATCGGCGGTCGCCAAGATGATCGCGACGGAACCCAATGTCGGCTACCGGCTGATCTTGCGCGCCGGCCTGAACCAGGCGACGGGCACGACGGAGACTGTGCGGAGCCTATCGAGCGGTCTGTCCTCCGGCGCCGTCGATGCTGAACCGCGGGCGTCCTTTGTCGATCGACAGGCCCAGCCCGCGGTATTTGACCAAGTAGCGGATGCAGACAGACCTGCCCCCGTAGAAGTGGGCCGCCGGATATGAGAGTTCCGGGGCATATGGAGGGGATCAGATGGGGCGCAAGCATCACAAGCCGGAGGAGATCGTCGGCAAGCTGCGGCAGGTCGAGGTGCTGACGGCACAGGGCAAGCCGGTGACTGAAGCGGTTCGGGCGATTGGGGTGACGGAGGCGACCTACTATCGGTGGCGCGCCGAGTATGGCGGCCTGAAGTTGGACCAGGTGAAGCAGCTGGAGCAGGAGAATGGCCGCCTGCGCCGGGCGGTAGCGGACCTGACGCTCGAGAAGCTGGTGTTGAAGGAAGCCGCGTTGGGAAACTACTAGGCGCTGCTCGTCGTCGGGCGTGCGTGCAGCACGTGACGGCGACGCCAGATGTCTCGGAGCGCTTTGCCTGCCGGGTGCTGGATCAGCACCGCTCGACGCAGCGCAAAATGCTTAAGACGGCTGACGACGAAGCAGCGCTGACAGCAACGATCATCGACCTGGCCCGGCAGTTCGGACGCTACGGATACAGGCGGATCACCGCGCTGCTGCGGGCGGAAGGCTGGTACACCAACTACAAGCGCGTGGAGCGGATCTGGCGTGCCGAGGGACTGAAGGTGCCGCAGCGGCATCCAAAGCGCGGGCGCCTGTGGCTGAACGACGGCTCCTGCGTACGGCTGCGGCCGGATCGAGCGAATCATGTGTGGGCTTATGACTTCGTGGAGGATCGAACCCGAGATGGTCGGAAGTTTCGTACGCTGAACGTGGTCGACGAGTTCACCCGCGAAGCTTTAGCGATCCGTGCGGGGCGTCAGCTCAAGGCGACGGACGTGATCGACGTGCTGGCGGACCTGTTCATCACGCGCGGCACACCGGTGCACATCCGGTCGGACAACGGGCCGGAGTTTGCAGCGATCGCGGTGAAAGGCTGGATCACGGGTGTCGGTGCGAAGACCGCCTATATCGAGCCCGGCAGTCCGTGGGAGAACGGCTACGTGGAGAGCTTCAACGGCAAGTTCCGCGACGAGCTGCTGTCGTGCGAGATCTTCAACACGCTGGCGGAAGCCAAGGTGCTGATCGAGCAATGGCGTGTGCACTACAATACCGTTCGCCCGCATTCCTCCCTCGGCTACCGTCCACCAGCACCAGAAGTAGTGGTGCGAACGCTTCCCCCGCCAGTCAGCGATCCAGGCCCAACCGGCTCAGCTCAACACCAAACCCCTGCGTTCCACTAACATTCACCTCGGATCACTCGATGGGGGCTGGTCAGAGTGGCGGGTCCGCAATCCCGAGGTGGCGGCTGCCTACCGCGCTTCTTCCCAACCTCGATGGCCGGGACCATCCGAACCGGCGGGACGGCTGCTGGTTTACGCAGAGCAAGGTCTCGGCGACAGCATCCAGTTCTGCCGATATGTACCAATAGCGGCAGCGTTGGGACTTAACGTGACCCTACAGGTGCAGTCGCCGCTTGTGCGGCTGTGTCGCAGCCTTGGACCCAACATCACCGTCTTGGCTCAGGGACAGACTCCGCCTCGCGTCGATTTCCAGATTCCCATGCTGAGCCTACCGGCCGCCTTCGCCACGTCGGTGCAAACCATCCCCACTGCAGTTCCTTACCTCCAGCCGGAAGCGGTAGACATCGAGCAATGGGCGGCACATCCCGCCGTGAAGCAGGGGAAAGGTCTGCGGGTAGGTCTGGTCTGGTCGGGCAATCCGCAACATGGGCTGGCGCAGCTCAGGACCGTCGATCGGCAACGATCGCTTGATCCCTCCCTCTTCCAGCCTCTTTTGAACATACCTAATGTCACGTTGTTCAGTCTGCAGAAGGGCGGTCGCCTTCCCAAGACCCTGCCGCTCATCGATCTCATGCCGGGCGTTGCCGATATGGCGGACACCGCTGCGCTGATCGCCAATCTGGATCTGGTAATCTCGGTGGATACGTCCGTTGCCCACCTTGCGGCTGCCCTAGCTAATGTACGATTACCTCACATTCGTAGGCGCGGCCCTCTCGACTGCGTCTGTCGCGAAGCCGCTTGGTTCTCCCGGCTTCGTCGATCAGCGTCAGCCTGCCAGCCTGCCGCAACACGATGCAGTTCCGCGCCTGACATGACAGCGACCTCCTGCCGCATCCGTTTCTCGGCCACCGCCTCGGGCTCGCTCGCAGCCAACCCGCGCGCCTGAGCCTGCTGCCATCCGGCCTTCCGTGCTCGCAATAGCTCTGTGCGGATCGCCGCGAGCTCGCGCTCCTGCCGCACCTGCTCCTGCCTCTGGCGGATGCGCGTAGCCATCTCCCGGAACAGCGGCCCGGCCGCGCCAAGCGCCTGCTCCACCTTCTCCCGAAGCCGAGGCACGGCCGCCTGCAGCTGGGCAACCACCCCGCCCTGCTGCCGAACCGCGTCCCGCAGCCCCTGCGCCATCCCCGCAACCTGCTCGGCGACGGTTTTCCGCCGCAGGCTGTGACGCAGCGTGGTCTTCTCCAGTCCCTCGGCCTGCCGCTGTTCCGCAGGCTGCAGTCCCGCCTGCAGCGCCCGCACAGCCCCGTGCCGCACGTCCCGTGCCCGCTCCAGGAACGCCAGCGCGTTCTCCTTCTCCGGCGCCCGCGCCAAGTTCCGCCCCATGTTTGCCCAGACGTCCGCTTCGCGGATGATCCGCATGTCGCCGAGCGGCCGGCGGCCCATGATCTCCTGCCGCTCCGCCCCATCCGAGGTTACCAGATACGTCGCCTGCCGGTGCCGGCTGGCCTGGGTGTAGGCCTTGTAGGCATTCACGTGCCGGGTGCCGGCCGGCATCGCCTCGATGTGCTCGCTGCTGGTCAGGCCCTGGGTCGCGTCGATCGACAACACGTCGCCGTAGCTCAGCCGAATACGCCGGCTCTCGACATCGCGCAGCGTGTCCCACTTCACCACGCCTTCACGACCCTGGGCGTTGCGCAGCGTGACGCCAGCCGCCGCGATCGCGCACACCTCCAGCACCGAACCATTGTTGCCGATGATGCCGCGGCTGCGGTCTGGATAGGCCGCGTTCGTGCGCGCAAACAGCCGCACGCGATCGCCGACAGCAAGCGGCAGGTCAAAGGCGACGTCATTCTGATCGGCCGCCTGCAGCACCACCTGGTCGGGCCTGAGTTCGCCCGCTGCCCGACGATGAACCCGGATCGCTGCCGCGATCTCCCGCGCATCGGCATTGGTCGGCGCGCTGACGCTCAGCGTGTACGCCGGATCATGCGCATTGGCCTGCCGCCGCGCCTGCCATAGCGCAGCGACGTACTCGACCGCTTCCCGATATCCGCCCGGCACGATCTGCGCAGTGCCGTCTTCGCGCTTCCGTGCCAGCGCCTCTGCCGCCTGACCTTCACGGAACAGCAGGCTGGTCTTACGCTCCTGCTCGGTCTGCTGCCGAACGGTGGAAAGCAGCTCCGGAACTGCCTCCGGCCCGAGCGCCTGGCGCAGCAGGTCGATGACCGCGCCGGCCTCGATCGACCGGCACTGCTTCGGATCTCCGACCGCCACCAGCTGGAAGCCGTGCTCCTTCTGCAGCCGCAGCAGGTCGAGCAGCTGGCGGGTGCCGAGCAGCCCGAGCTCATCGACCACCACCACGCTCTGCCGGTCGAGGCTGATCTGCTGGCGTGTCGCCCGGTCGAGGAACACCGACATCGCCGCCTGCCTTTCGGGCGCGATGCCGGCCTTCTGCAGGTCTTCCGACTGCCGCCACGCCAGTGCTGCGCCATAAACGGTGCGACCCTCTGCCGCCCAGGCGTCGACCAACGGAGACAGCAGCGTCGACTTGCCGGCGCCGGCGACGCCGATCGCGACCTCAAGCCGGCCACCCTGCCCCAGCCGGTCCATCACCGCGCGCTGCTTCTGGCCGTGCTCGCTGGTGAAGTCGTAGTCGCTGCGGTCGACCGCGGCATCGATCGCGCCGGCCGCCAGTGCACCGCTTCGGTCGGCCGCCGCTGATTGCGCCAGCGCTACCAGCTCCTCTTCGCGGGCCGCGTGCAGCGTCGTCGTGAGCTTGACCGCTTCCTGGCCGCGCGCATCCGTCACGACGCCCCAGATGAGCCCGGCCTCCTGCCCGTCATGCCGCACGCCGCGCTGCGCGAAGGCGCGCGTCACCGCGCTGATATCCTGCGGTCCCTCGATGCCGCTCGCTACCAGCGCCCGCGCCGCCGCCACACGCGCATCCGCGCCATCCAGAACAGAGTGTCGTTGCCACTGCCGGTCGAGCAGATCGCGCCCGACCTCGAAGGCGTGCTCGAGCCGCTCGGCGCGGTCCGGCATCGCCTGCGCTGCCTCGGGTCGCAGCACGCTGTCATGTTGCCATGCGAGTTCGCGGGCTTGGCGCTGCCATGATGGCCAGTCGCTCTGGTCGTCCTGCTTCACCTGCTTCGCGTCGCCCTGAATGCCCTGCTTGGCCAAGCCGACCTTCCGATCGGCATCCAGGCTGTCCCAGTCCAGCCCGAGCCCGCGCGCATAGATCCGTGCCGCCTCGGTGCCGTTGCGCGTGCGCTTGGAAAAGGCATCCCGCGCCTGACTCGGAATGGCCGTCACCCGGGCCGCACCCGTTTCCGGATCCAGCGCCATCTCGATCCCATGCCGGCGCAGGTTGGTAGCGAGATAGGCATGGTAGGTGGCGCCGAACTCCTTGATGCATCCCTCGAGCCGCTGCAGGTCGAGACCCCCGATCCGACCTTCCTCGGTCAGCACGACGTTCGGGATGGCAACATGGGTGTGCAGCTGCGGATCGCCGGCCACCTTCATGGTCACCAGCTGCGTGTAGGACTCGCCAGTGGTGCGATCGATGCGTGGCACCTCGACCGTCGGCCGGCTGGTGTAGTGGTCGAACCGCACCCACGCGATCCGCCCCGGGTCGTGGCCGTCCCGACCCGCTTTGCCTTTGCGAGCGCGGCCGATTTCCGTCTCAACGTACTCGAGTGCTGAACCGACGGCATCGCGGTGCGCCTGCATGACGATGTTCCGCTCGGCCTCGGTCGGCGCGAACGCCCAGGCCAGCGAAACCGACTTGTCGGCCGACCAGCACAGGTCGATGTAGCCGATGCGGGCTCGGGTGGCTGACAGCGCCTGCGCCAGCGGCGCCAGCCGCAGTTCGGCTCCGTCCGCCCGGCGGCCGGCCTGGATGTGAGCAAGCTCCTCTGCGGAGGCGTCGCGCTTGGTCGGGACGCCATACAAGGCGAGCAGCCGCTTGGCGGTGCTGCCCGGCATGGCTTCACTCAGCGCTTCCCCGTTCGCCCGTCGCCCGGCCGCGACATGCTCGATCTCCCCGGCCGACGGCACACGAGCCGCATCCAAGCCCAGAAGTTCAGCCAGGCTCTCAGTCGCCTTCTGGACCTGCTTGCCAGCGATCGGCGCGCCGTCCGTGCGGTTACCGCTGAGCAGCTGGGCGATCTCGTCCCGCGTCGGCGCCCGGTTCGGATCCAGGTTGAGCAGTTCGACCAGGCGCGGATCCAGATCGCGCCGCGGCTCCGCCACCGTCACATCCGGTGTCTGTGCCTGCAGACCTTCCTGGTAGTACTGCGCGAGATCAGCCTGGGCCGGCGACAGCGTCTGCTCGAGCAGATGATCGGCCATGCCTGCTGCCGAGGATGGCGCGCCGGCGGCTCCGGTTCGGTAGGTAAGCATTCTACAGCCCGGCTAGCGCCGCCTGCAGGCTTTGCGTGACAGCGGCGCCGACCTCTGTCGGCAATTGTGCCAGCGTGCGCTGCACACTGTTCAGCGAGGTCATCTGCTCCCGCAAACCAGACGCCACCTCGGCCAGCGCATCGCTCAGGATACTGGTCTTTGGTTCCGGTGCTGCCGCAGCTACGAGAAGCTCCTGGAGCATTTTGCTGTGCGTCTGCTGTGTCTCCACCACCATCTGCAGGCCTTGGGTCAGGCGCTCGATCGCAAGCCGAAGCCGCGCCAAATCGTCTTGCCGGTCGTCCGCCATCTGCTTGCATCCCGTCTCGTCGATGGGCACAATCATGGCACATGATCCGCCACGAGAAAGCACCAAAGGTGCCTTGGTCTGTAGAAGACTGCTGACCTTCCAATTGTCCCGTGTCTGGGTAAGGTTCATGCTCAAGAAGGTCGATCACGGTCCTGGATGGAGACCACAGGAAGCGGATGGCACGCAAGAAAACGGCCCTGAAGGGCTTCATGCAGGACATTGAGGCAGCCCGTGCTGAAAGCGGGCGCAACACCCTCGCAGCCTGGTTTCGGGCCCATCATGACGAGCTCCTGGCCGAGCTTGGCGGCCGACCAATTGAGTGGGACCTCTACCTGGCCGTGTTCACCAAGCGCGGTCTCAAGGACGCCAACGGCAACACCCCGACCAGGAACACAGCGAGCAAAACCTGGCACCGGGTTCAGAGCGCCATCGCCGCGGACCAGGCACGCAAGCAAGCCCGAGCGTCCGCTGTGCCCGCACTTGCCGCGAACGAAATCGCGCCAGGCGTCCGACATCTGGAACCAGTCACGTCAGGCCAGAGCGATGTCACGCCAGAGCCGGCGCGACCCAGGCTGAAGCTCGACATCAGGCCATCTCGACCGCTGATGGACGCGCCACCCCAGGATCAAGCCGCCTCCAAACCACTCGCGCCCCAAGCAGAGGCTGCGAGGCTGGTAGACGCCCAGGAGCAGATCCGGCGCACGCTCGACGCCCTCGACAGCAAGCGGACCCCAATGCCTCGGATCGTTCGATGATGAAGGCTGACGCACAAACCAGACGCTTTGAACTGGTTCACGAAGCCCATCCCCGTTCGCGCCGAGTATCGCCACGATGACCCTGGACGACAGAAAGGAGGCCAGCATGGCCAAGCCAGCACCCACCGTTTCGACGCAAATTCCAAGTTTCATTGTGCCACTCGGTCGCGGCGGCCGTGGCAAGACCTGGTGGATCCGCTGGGTCGTGGAGCGCGCGCAAAGTCAGGGCAGAGAGATCGTGGTCGCCGACGCGGACCGCACCAATGCGACCCTCTCGGCCTATTTCGAGGGTGTCGTGTCACCGCCCTCCGCTGACGATCGCGACGTGCGTGAATGGCTGGCCGCCTTTGTCGAACAGCAGATCGAGAGCCGGTTCACCTCCGTCCTGGACTTCGGCGGCGGGGATCTTATCCTCAAGCGGGTTGCCCGAGAAATCGGTCTGGTCGACTTCCTGCTCGAGCACGGTATCCGGCCGATTGCGGTGCATCTCATCGGTCCCGATCGCGACGACCTTGCCTACCTCCAGGAGGTCGAGCGGGACGGTGTGTTCGCCCCCGAAGCAACCATTCTGGTGCTCAACGAGGCGCTGGTGTCGCCGCACAAAACGGCTGCCACGGCATTTGCGGAAACAGTGCGGTCGCATCCGATCCTCGAGCAGACGGTCGCTCGCGGTGCCCGCCTGGTCACCATGCCGCGCCTTGAGCCGGCGAGCGAAATCGACATGCGCCGGTTGACGTTCGCCGCCGCCGAAGCTGGCCGGGTCAAACCGGGACAGGATCCGATCGGTCCGTGGAAGCGCCAGCAGATCGCCCTGTGGCGGCGCAGCATGGAAGAGGCCTTTGCTCCCGTGGCGGACTGGCTGCCGTGATCACCGCCGCAGACTATTGGCAGCGGGTTCGCAAGGGCGTGAGTCCGCCAGTTCCCGCAGCCAGTCCACCTTCTGCACCCGCCGCCGTACCGGCCATCGTGCCGACACCGCCGCAGCCGGACCCGAGCGGCGAAGAGGTCGAGAAGCTTCTGGCCGAGATGCGTGAGGGCGCTCGACGCGCCGGCATGCAACGTGATGACCCGTTGATGCCGTTGCTGACGTCCCTGGCGCACTCCATCCGCTTCCTGGGCGATCGCACCTCTCGCAGCGACAAGGTGGCCCAGGATGCCAGCACACAGATCATCCAGGCCCTTCTGCAGAGCCGACAGAACGCGGATGCCGAGATCGCTCGCTTCCAGGCCGGGGTTGCTAGCAGCGAGGCAGACACCATTCAGCGTGTCGGCAGCGCGATTGCCCAAAGCGCTGATGCGGCTCTTACGCGGCGGGTGAAGGTCTTCGACCGCAACACGGCCCTGTCGGCTGCGGCGACTCTGTTTGGCGTGGCGATTGCATGTCTCGGCGGTGGCTACTGGTGGGGCCATCGCTCGGCAGCTGCGGAGATCCACGAGACCGAGCTAGGGTTGCAGGCAGCCTTCAAGGACGACCCCGCGACCGCCAAGATGTGGCTGGGCCTGATGCAGTGGAACAGCCTGTCCGATGCACTCACCCACTGCCGTGATCCCAGATTTGCCAATGTCCAAGATGGACGTCGTGGATGCGCAGTTCCGTTCTGGATCCAGGCGCCGGTTGGCACGACCCCTGATCTTCATTCGTGAATGAGAGGGTTTCATGTCGATCGGTTCGCCCAAGTGCAACGTCATCGCGGGTCCTCAACCTACATCGGCCACCTGCTAGATCAGAAAGATGTAGCCACTGTTGCGAGGATCGCAAAAGTTGAAGGATGGTCTGTACGGTTTGATGTCTTCAATTTCCTGGGCTCGTCATGTGGCTAGCTTCAGGGCAGCTTGGAGGGCCGGTAGATGCCGTAGTGGGCTGGGCGTGAACCCAGCCAGGCGCTGCAGGCGTTCGAGGAGGTGGGGCATCATTCCACCGACCAGAAGCGCCTGAGGATGGCGACATCTCGCGGCCAGAAGGCATGCTAGGATAATCGCACTAGCGATGCACGCAGCGCGCATATGACCTCTGGTTTATTTCTAACGAGAGAAACCAGATCCTTGTTGATACGTATGTAGTAGGATGATATATGTCTGACGATGGGATGCGGCGCCTACTGGACTATCATCGGCGACGTATCTGGATGGCAAATGGCTGGTGCCTCCGGTTCCAGGTCAAGGAAGTAGCTCTCACACAGGAGCGGCCGTATGGGATTAAGTACTCATTCACGCTTCATGACATGGACATGGCTCGCCTTCTCGGCTTCGATAATGCGCATGGTCTGCCGCGTCGAATAGCTTACGACCACCAACATAAGTTCAAGCGAACCGAACGCCTGGTTCCGTACATCTACCACGGCACAGACGAGCTTTTGGTCGACTTTTTTGATGAAGTTGAACGAGCATGTCTGGCTGACGGCGTCGAATTTGAGTTCGACGATCAAGAAATTGAGCTGGAAGAAGAACTAGACGATGGCAAAGAGGTCTCTGATTGAGCTCCGTGAAGAAATGCGTGCTGTTGCACGTGGAGATCGCCAGGCCTCGGCTCTCCCAGCCGGCGCCGTTCTTGACGTACTGTCGGTTCCGGAGAACCTCGACCTTCTGCGAATGATCGCAAACAGTGCGCCTGCGTCGGTATCCGAGTTGGCCGCATTGGCGAACCGCGCGCAGGCCAATGTGTCGCGGGCGCTCCATCGTCTGGCAACGCACGGGTTGATCAGCCTTGAGCGTGAGGGCAAGCAGGTTCGTCCCGTGCTAATTGCTCAAGAAATTCGGGTCAATCTTGCCCAAAGCACCTACCGGACCGTACGAGTTCTGGAGACCGCATAAGCAACGCGACCGGAATTTCGTTTACCAGCTGCAGCTGGCAAACTGGTATCTGGCTGCCAGTTTATCTAAAGGATCAACCTCGCGGACCGGCGTTGTTGCGTGGACCGGGCGGGAGGCAAGAGCTTGCCCTACCCGGTGATCGCTTCAGACGGTGGGAACGGAGATGGGCCTGGCGATCCGGATCATTTGGTTGAGGGCACAGATGGCGATGGCGACCTCAGCTTTCTGACCGGCGGTCGACCGCGCTCTGAGCTGCGGATTCCGAGGCAAAGCGGCCGGTGATTCCGGGCTCATCCGTGCTTTTGGTGCAGCTTGACGGCAAACATGGAGGAAACGGTCGTTATCATGCGGCAATCAGAACGCGGCGGCGAAGGAGGTCATATCCGGCGCGGCCATACATGGTCCGTTTCAGCACCTTCAATCGATTGATCTGTCCCTCAACCGGACTGGTGCTCCAAGGTTCAGTGAGTGCTGCCAATACGGCGCCGTGATCACGATCGATACCGCGGACGAAAGCATCGAGCTCCGTACCTCTGGCACCAGCCAACCAGTTCTTGAACTCCTTTGTCGGATCCGCCTTCGACCTCTTCTGCATGAGTGCCGCAAAACCGGTCGCCAGTTCTCCCGCCTGGGAAAGGCCCGGAGCCAGTCCAGCTAATTGGCTGATGAAGATACCTTCCTGATCGCTAAGCTTGTCGGATGGCGTCGTGAGCCATCGTGCGCAGCGTCGGCTCGAAGGCACAGGCCAGGCTGCTGCACGTCGTACTTCTGCTGCGTATGGCGACGGATCCTCATGGCGACGCCGTGCTACCCAGCGGGCCACAGGCCCTCGGCTGCCTGTAAAACCGCCTTGGCGCAGTTCCCGCCATAGCCGGCTCGCATTGCGACATCCTTCGCGCCAACGGTCTTCGAGAACCGGAATATGCACGTCCAGTGGCTGGGGCTGCCTGGGCTTGCTGTGCGCGGGCGGTCCACTCGCCTTCAGCCAGCGGCGGACCACGATCGCACTCATCCCCAATGCCGGGGCGATCGCCTCGGCCGATAGGCCACTCGAATGCAACCGGCGCAATTCCTTAAAGCGTGCCTGTCGCTGACCCTGTCGTTCTGCTCGCTGCCGCGATGCGCTCGTACTGTACGGTGACAACATCGTCTCTTCCGGCGCCGAACTTTCCCCTTGCACGACGGCCTTCGCTGCCTGACGCACCGCGCCACGATTGCGATCGACGGCTGCCTGCAGCGTGTCTCCGAGGTTGCGTAGCAGGTGCCAGCGGTCGGCAACCTGTATGGCCGCCGGCGCGCCTTGCCGAGCCCCTTCTGCGTAAGCCCCGGCACGATCACGGGCGATCACCTCTACGCCTGGATGTTGATGCAGCCAGCTCGCGACAACCTCGGCGCTGCGCTCGGGCAGTATATCAATGACACGCCTACGCTCCAGGTCGCAGATGATCGTTCCATAGCGTTTCCCGCGCCGCCACGCCCAATCATCGATCCCCACCACCCGAGGTGAAGGCTGCTGCTCCAGATAGGTCGCTCTGATCAGGCGTAGCAACGTGTCGCCGCTGATCGGCATGGCCAGACGACCTGCGAGCCGGGCTCCGGCTTCACCGCCCAAAGCAAAGCCGATATGGCGCTGGATGCTTTCCAGACGCGCAGTCCGGCGGGCGCTGGGGCACACGACATTAGGCAGTCGTTCAGTGAAGATCCGACGTGGGCAATCGGTAGTCACACAGCGAAACCGCCGCGCGTGCAACTCGACAACGACGGTACGTCCTTGCCACGGAAGGTCGGCCAGGGTTCGCCTGTAGCGGCTGTGGATCTGTCCAGACTGGATGCAACACAGTGGACATGGACTCTGGACCGACTTCGGCGCGGTGATGATGGTGACAAGATCAGGCCCGGGTATGACCTGCAGAACAGAAAGGCCGACTGGGATCAGCGGCAAAAGACAGCGAGACAAGGCAGAAAATCAAACCTTTCAAAGCACTGACCCTCATATGGAGCTCGCTAGCCCTCGCGCCATGAAGCTGCACCAAAAGCACGGATGAGCCCGGAATGCATGATCAGGATCCACCGGAATGAATGATCACGATCAACCGGAATACGCATACCGCGCAGTGTCAGGCGGTTGAGCGCCTGATATTTCGCCGTCTTGCTCTTGGTCTCAGACAGCAGACCGGAGAACCCCTTGCAGGGCGCCGACAGGAACAGGATGTGCGGGTGCTGGTGGCCGAACGCCCGATGGATGTCGGCCGCCGTCGCCTCGCGCCAGTCTGCCGGCGGCTCGCAGCCGTGGAACGCGCGGAATTGATCGTGGTCGAACAGGTTGAGCACCGTGCCGGGCACCCCGGCCAGCCGGCCGAAGTCGCGGATCGCCGCGGCGTCGACGTCGATGCCGCCGAGGCAGCGGAACTCGGCGGTCAGGCTCCTGACGCGCGCGCTCGCGTTGTTGAAGCCGCGCGCACCGCCGCCGAGCCCCGCGAAAAGGTGGGCATGGTTGATGACGTGATGAGTGCCGTCGTTCGTTTGCAGCATGTGAGGATCTCCCTGATCCCCTTCCCGCCGTCAGCTGGCGGTTGGCCGTGCAACGGCGACGCTCTGGCGTCGGGACCGGAGCCACGCGCAGGCCGGCTCGCCGGGCGAGCATGGCGAGGACTCAACCGTTGCGCGGGCGACCGCCAGATGAGAGGCCGGTTTTCTCCTGTCCGTCTCCGTTCTGCTTTTGAGGTCGCCTTATACCAACCCCGCTAGAGACTGACACACGCCCATTCACGCGTGCCGATTGATTTGATGCGAGCCGGGTCGGCGATTAGCCAGTTCCAGGCGCGTCTGCAGGCGTCCACGATGGAGGCGTAGCTTTCCCAAACCAGGGCGCAGAGTTTATTTTGGCGCAGGTAGTCCCAGACATTCTCCATCGGGTTCAGCTCGGGGCTGTAGGGTGGCAAATGCAGCAGGACGATGTTGTCCGGCACCACCAGCTCCCTGCCTGGCTGGTGCCAGCCTGCGCCGTCGCAAGTTAAGACAGCGATGGCGTCCTTTGCGACCTGCGTGCTGATCTCTGCTAGGTGCAGGTTCATCATTTCGGTATTGGCAGTCGGCGTAATCATCGCGGCGCCGACGCCGCGCGCCGGGCAGATGGCCCCAAAAATATAGGCGTTGTCATGCCGGTTATCGCGAACCATCGATGGCCTTGAGCCGACCGGCGCCCAGATATAGGCATGGGTGCCTTTCTGGCCGAACCTGGCTTCGTCCTGGAACCAGATTTCTATCGGCGTATTGGCCGTGGTGCCGGCGAGCTTGGCACGCACCAGGCTGGTGAAGTTTTTTTAAAAGCCTCCTCGGCCGCAGCATCCTTCTTCGGATGCACCGGACCCGGCTGCAGCCGGGTCAAACCAAGTTCGCCCAGCCAGACGCCGATCGTGTTCTCATGCACGTCCACCGACCACAGGCGCGCCACTTCCGCCCGTAGGTCGGAGCATCGCCAGCGCACCACCTTGTGGATGTCAGGGTCAGGGCCCTGGATCACCAGCGCGCGCAACTCTGCCTTCTGCGCCTCGGTCAGGAAGGGCTCGCGGCCCGGGCTTTTGCGCGACTTCAGGCCAGCAATGCCCTCGGCGTTATAGCGGTGCACCCAATCGCTCAGGGTCTGGCGATCCATGCCGTTCAGCGCAGCCGCCTCGCTGCGGGCGCGACCTTCGAGCACCAATGCCAGCGCCAGGATGCGCCGGACCTGTCCGCCGTCAGTGCATCTCGCCGAGGCCGCACGAAGCTCCGTCGCCGTATGCTCATCCCGCGTGATCGTAACCGGCGCGCCCATGCCCTACCCCTAACTGCGAATCGCAACACCGCGCTATCGAGTCAGACTTTGAGGCACATGGAAATCCCTGGAGAGTCAGGGTCATCCAGGGTTGGTATTATCTATGCAGCAGCCTTCAGCGCCATCGCTTGCCGGCGCCGGTAGAACCGTTCGAGGTCGGGGAGATCGGGATAGGCGGTTGGCACCTTCCAAAGTCCCTCGTCGTCGTGAAGGATCAGCATCCGCACGCTTATCGTCTGTCGGCGGCCGTCGCGGAGCGACCGCACGACCGCCAGATCCGACCGGCCGCTGATGAAGCGGCTTTCCCATTGGCCGGTCCGGGGATTGCGCCATGCTGCCCCGAGCGTTCCGTTCAGGAACGCCTCGACCATCCACGGCACCCGACAGACCGGCGTGCCACCGAACCGGTCACGAAAGAACCCTTGGTCCTGCAAGTAATAAATGCTGCCCACAGCGATGACGCCGACGCGCAGCGGGTTGAGGCCGCCTCGGGAGCTATGCCGGAATTTGGGTGACGCGGGTGATCAGGCGGCGTTGTGTGCTGGCGTGTTGATGACCTCGACGCCGTTCTTGAATGTGACGCCCTCGATGACCTTGGGCGACTGGTTCTCGCCTTTCAGCCGGCGCCATGTTTTTGCAGCAGCTGTAACAAGCTTGAACACCATGAGTCTGGCCGTGTCCTGCGACAGCGCACCCTTGGTGCGGACGGTGCGGTGCCTGACAGTAGCGAACACGCTCTCGATCGGGTTTGATGTGCGCAAATGGTCCCAGTGCTCGGCAGGGAAGTCGTAGAAGGTCAGCAGCCGGTCACGATCCTTGACCAGGCAGGTGACCGCCTTCTCGTATTTGACCACATACTTTTCGGCAAATGTCGCGATCGCTACTTCGGCCGTGGCACGATCCGGCGCTGTCCAGATCTCACGCAGATCGGCTTTGACCGCCGGCTGGAGGGACTTGGGCATCTTGTTCAGCACATTTGCCGTTTTGTGCACCGTGCAGCGCTGATGCCGCGTCGCCGGGCAGACCTCCTCAAGCGCCTTCCAGAAGCCCAGGGCGCCGTCGCCGGTGGCGAGCTCGGGTGCGATCGTCAAGCCGCGGGCCTTCAGGTCGACCAGCAGCTCGCGCCAGCTCTGGGTACTTTCCCGCATGCCCACCTGGAAGCCGACCAGCTCCTTCCGGCCCTCCGGGGTGGCGCCTATCAGCACCAGCATGCATTCCGCCTGCGGCTCCATCCGCGCCTGCAGATAGACGCCGTTTGCCCAGATGTAGACGGAGCGCCGGGCCGACAGGTCGCGCCGTTGCCAGCGCGTGTAATCGGCCTGCCATTCGTCGCGCAGCCGGGCGATCACCGACGGCGACAGGTTCGGCGCGTCGCGACCCAACAGCGCGCCAAGTGCCTCCTGGAAATCGCCCATCGAGACGCCGCGCAGGTAGAGTGTTGATTTGCATTGAGATCTGCCCCGGGTAGGGCCTGAGTTTTCGCTGAGATTTGACCCGTGTCTGTTCACATCCCTTGCCGAATGGTTGGGGTTATTGGAGTGATCGACATGGAGTTGTTGAGTGTGATCCGCCGTTGGCGTCACAGGGATCAGATTTCGATCCGAGACATTGAGAGGCGGACGGGGTTGTCGCGGAACACGATCCGCAAATACCTGCGTTCGGACGCGGTCGAAGTCAGGTTCAAGGTGCCGGAGCGCCCGAGCCGGCTGGACCCGTTCGCAGACAAGCTGTCGGGATGGCTGGCGGTGGAGGCAGGCAAAGGGCGCAAGTCGCGCCGGACCGCTCGCCGGTTGCACGCGGACCTCGTCGTGCTGGGTTATGACGGCTCCTACGCACGGGTTGCCGCTTTTGCCCGGCATTGGCGAGCGGAGCGCATGGTCGCGCAGCGCACTACCGGGCGCGGAGTGTTCGTGCCGCTGGTTTTCTCTCCGGGAGATGCTTTCCAGTTCGACTGGAGCGAGGACTGGGCAACGATCGCCGGCAAACGGGTCAAGCTGCAGGCCGCGCACACCAAGCTCGCGCATAGCCGGGCCTTCGTGGTCAGGGCCTACAGGCTACAGACGCACGAGATGCTGTTCGACGCCCTGGCCGAGGCGTTCCGGGTGCTGGGCGGGGTTCCGCGCCGGGGCATCTTCGACAACATGCGAACCGCCGTGGACCGGATCGGGGTGGGCAAGGCGCGGCAGGTCAACGCACGCTTTGCCGCCATGGCCAGCCATTACCTGTTCGAGCCCACGTTCTGCAGCCCAGCCTCGGGCTGGGAGAAAGGTCAGGTCGAGAAAAACGTACAGGATGCGCGGCGGCAGCTCTGGCAGGCCGTGCCGTCCTTTGCCGACCTGCCAGAACTCAACGCGTGGCTCGAGACGCGCTGCATCGAGCGCTGGGGCGAGCTCGTGCACGGGGTGCTGCCGGGCAGCGTCGCTGACGTTCACGCCGAGGAGCGGGCGAGCCTGATGCCGGTGGGCCGGGCGTTCGATGGCTTTGTCGAGCACCCCAAACGGGTGTCGCCGACCTGCCTGCTGCATTTCGAGGCCAACCGCTACAGCGTGCCCGCCTCGTTTGCCAACCGGCCGGTCAGCCTGCGGGTCTATCCCGATCGCCTGATCGTGGTAGCCGAGGGGCAGGTCTTATGCGAGCACGTCCGCATCGTCGAACGCTCGCACGATGTCCCCCGCCGCACCGTCTACGACTGGCGGCATTACCTGGCGGTGATCCAGCGCAAGCCGGGGGCTCTGCGCAATGGCGCGCCCTTTGCCGAAATGCCGGAAGCGTTTCGCACACTCCAGACCGCACTGCTGCGGCGGCCAGGGGGCGATCGGGAGATGGTGGACGTCCTTGCCCTGGTACTGCAACACGATGAGCAGGCGGTGTTGTGCGCGGTGGAACTGGCTCTCGAGGACGGTGTCGCCACTAAGACCCATGTCCTCAACATCCTCCACCGCCTGACGGACGGCCATGGCGCAACTGCCGCCATCAACGCACCGCAGGCTCTCGTGCTGCGACAGGAGCCCAAGGCCGATATCGAGCGCTACGACGCGCTGCGGGACCGGGAGCTGCGCCATGCGTCATGATCCCGCCAGCGCCGCCCTCGTGGTCATGCTGCGCGGGCTCAAGATGTTCGGCATGGCTCAGGCGGTGGGAGAACTGGCCGAGCAAGGCGGCCCTGCGTTCGAGGCGGCCGTCCCCACCATGTCGCAGCTGCTTAAGGCCGAGATGGCCGAGCGCGAGGTACGCTCCATCGCCTATCACACCAAGGCAGCACGGTTTCCGGCCTACAAGGACCTGGCCAGCTTCGACTTCGCCGCCAGCGAGGTCAACGAGGCCACGGTGAGGCAACTGCACCGAGGCGAGTTCACCGACCGGGCCGACAACGTCGTGCTCATCGGCGGGCCCGGCACCGGAAAGAGCCACCTCGCCACGGCACTGGGCGTCCAGGCCATCGAACAAAGCCGCAAGAAGGTCAGGTTCTTTTCCACCGTGGACCTGGTCAACACGCTGGAACAGGAGAAAGCCGCCAACAAGGCCGGACACCTCGCCGACCATCTGATCCGTCTCGACCTCGTCATCCTGGACGAACTTGGCTACCTGCCGTTCAGTTCGTCGGGCGGCGCGCTGTTATTTCACCTGCTCAGCAAGCTCTACGAGCAGACCAGCGTCGTCATTACCACCAACCTGAGCTTTAGCGAGTGGGGCCAGGTGTTCGGCGATACCAAGATGACGACCGCGCTGCTCGACCGGCTCACCCACCACTGCCACATCCTGGAAACCGGGAACGACAGCTTCAGGTTCAGAAGCAGTTCGACCGAACCCAAAACCAGGAGAACCAAAACATCGGCTTGACCCGCACCAGCAGTGCGACAGAAATACCCTTGGCCGGGTCACTTCTCAATGAAAACGCCGGGTCAGCTCTCAGTGAAAATTAACAACCGCCCTTCGACTGCTCTCCTTGCCATCCATCTCCCAACCGCCGCGCTCGAGAACGGTTCGGCAATCGACACGCTGCCGCAGCTCAGCCAGCTCGTCCTGATCTGTAGTCACAGACGCCTCCAGCTCAGGATGGAACGATCCTCGAAATGCTCCGGATCAAGCCATAATACCGTCGTGGAATAGACCGTCAGCAGGACGGCGCAGACGAACGCATCAACCCCGCCTCGCCGGCATCGCGCCAGTCATGGCGCAAGGCAAACATAAGGGCAGCGCCAAGTCCGCCGATCATGAGCAAGAGGAGCGGAGACATGACGAAGGGACGGAGTAGCCGCAGCACCACAACCGCCATCGCCCGAACGGCTTCAATCAAGAAGAGCGCGAGGTCGTAGAAACGCCGTTGCCCGACCAAGGCTAATCCCCGATCGGGCAAGAGGGAGAAGGGAAAGGCTGATCCCTGTCGCATCACCCTCTCCCTGACTTTCAGTCAACGTCCACGGTGCGAAGCTCTGCGAAGGCCGCTGTGATTTCCTCGCCGTCCACGTCCAACAGCGCCATACCCTTGGTGCCGGTGCGCCTCCCCGTGATCAGCACGCCGCGCCGTCCATCTGTCAGCTCCATCACGAACACCGGCAGTCCTGTAGAAGGTGCCGGCTGCTCTGGCGCTGTCGGCCCCTTGTTTAGTGAACGTGAAGCCGAAGCAGTGGACGGAGCAGGCGATGCCGACGCCACATCCTCACGCCGCCCTCGCACCGCGGGCTCGCCATTGAGCGTCGGCTGCTCCGGAGAGGTAGCCGGAAAAGGCAGCACCGGTCCCTCGGGCTCCTGCGCCTCGCCCGCCTGATCCTCCTTAGTGCGAAAGCCGCCAGTTGCCGCTTTGCCTGTGATCCCCTCGATGATGCGCCGGGCCTCGGTGATCGTGATGTAAGTGCCTTCGTCCGGCAGCGCGGCTTCTACGTCGGCTGGCTGCTTCTCCCAAATACGCGACAGGTCATAAAGCGCGCGCATGTCAGCCGTATCCAGGCGCGACAAGAGACATGCCGGAAGCTTCTCGACCGACCGAAATGCGGCAACCTGATATTCTTTGATGTTGCACACGACTGCGATCTGCTTGACCGTCATCTTGTCAGCGAACAAGCGATTTACCGCTGCTGCTAAGTCGCTGTTTGCCAAACCGGCGCGGGCCTGGTTCTCGATCACCTGGACAGCAAGCGTAGCCTGGTCCTTCGGCACCAGTACCGCAGGAATGGTCGTCTTGCCGGCCAGCCGCGATCCCCGCAAGCGCCGCGCGCCATAAATGAGGACGTAGCCACCACCGTCACGTTTACGAACACCGACAGGCGACAGCACCCCGACAAGCCGGATCGTCTCGGCCATCTGTTCAAGCTCGACTTCGCTGAACACGCTCCGGGGCTGGTCCGGATCTTCCGCAATCTGATCTAGCGGCAAATGTAGCGGCTCGCCGCCCTGCGTCGTGCCAGCCGCTTGGCGCAAGCCCGACAGAACGCCCGTGCCAAAGCTCGGCTTGACGGCTGGTGTTTTACCCATGGGACAGCTCCATCATCTTTTCGACCTTGGCAAACACGCCTCGGATTTCCTCGCCGGCGTCGCGGGCGGACGGCCCCTTCATCTGCCAGACCGGAATGCGTTCGCTGGCCGTCCTGGCGTAAACGTCACGCTTGCCAACAACTCCGGGGAACAGCAGCCCGCCAATTTCCTCGGCCAAGCCCTCGAATAGCGCTCGCTCGCGTGGGCTTCTGCGGTCAAACTTGGAAGCCAGCAAACCAAGGAAGTTAGGCTCGTCCCGACCGTAGTGCTGTGAGACGCCTTTGATCGCCTGCAAGAGCCGCTGCACACCGGTAATCGAGTAGTCACCCAGCTCGATCGGGGCCAGAACCGCATCGGCAGAAAGCAGCGCGGCAAAGGTCCGCAAACCCAGCAACGGCGGCGTATCGATGATGCAGAAATCATAGTCGTCTGCGTTGATCTTCATGCTCTCGCGGAAAGTCTCGATTGCGGACTGTTCCGCACGCTCTGCGTCGAACAGCTCCGGCGTAGCGCCGGCAACGGTGAAATGCCCCGTACGCGGAACCTTCGTCGGCTCATTGAACAGGGACACCGCATCGACATCGGAAACATTGGCCTCAAGCGTAAAAGATAGGTTCGCCTGTTGGTCTAAGAGCGCCTTTCAAAACCTTGTACTGCCCGGCGATCTGATTCATGAGGAGACATGGCTTCTCCTCTCGTCTCCGACGCCCTCTGGTCGATCATCGAGCCGTTGCTGCCCGTGCCTCCGCCACGACCGCGGGGCGGTAGGCCGCGGGTACCGGATCGGGCGGCGCTGACCGGGATCCTGTTCGTGCTACGGACCGGCATCCAGTGGGAGATGCTACCGCTTGAGGTGGGGTGCGGCTCGGGCATCACGTGCTGGCGTCGCTTGCGGGATTGGCAAGAGGCGGGCGTGTGGGATGCACTGCACCGCGAACTGCTGCGTCGGCTGCGGGCGGCCGACCGGATCGACTGGAGCCGGGCCTGCCTGGACAGCGCATCGCTCGCTGCAAAAAGGGGGGCGACAAGACAGGGCCAAACCGGACCGATCGAGGCAGGCTCGGCACGAAACGCCATCTCGTCACGGACCGGAGCGGCATCCCGCTCGCCTTCATACTGACCGGCGCCAACACCAACGACAGCATGCCGTTCGAGGAACTGCTCGACAGCATCCTGCCGATCGGCGGCAAGCCGGGCCGGGCACGACACCGGCCGGACAAGCTGCACGCCGACAAGGCCTACGATCACCGACGTTGCCGCCAGGCCTGCCGCCGCCGTGGGATCTCACCCCGCATCGCCCGGCGCGGCGTCGAGACCAGCCAGAAGCTGGGCCGACACAGGTGGGTCATCGAGCGGACCTTCGCGTGGATCAACCGCTACCGCCGGCTCGTCACGCGCTACGAGCGCAGAAGCGATATCCACCACGCGTTCACCGCTCTCGCCTGCTCATTGATCTGCTTCAACACGCTGCAGAAGAGGTTTTGAAAGGCGCTCTAAGTCGAGAACAAGGGTCCGATAGCGTTCTGCAAAGAACCACGCGCCATGAAGGGAAAGGGTCGTTTTGCCGACGCCGCCTTTCTCGTTGAATACAACGAGGGTCTTCACGTCCGATCCTTTCGGCCCGATCGGCCTGGCCTGCGGTCAAGTAAATCGGCCTCCGGTACGTCCAGCCCGACCAACTTCAAGCCCTTCATCATCATGCCGCGCACTGTCGTCCGCTCCTGGGCTGCCCGAATTTTCAGGGCGTAATGCAGGCTTTCGGAAACAGGGAACGAGACGGTCACTGTGCGCTCCACAGGTGACGTCCTGTCCTCGGTCGGGGGCACCGTGTCATGTGCTGACTGCCTCGGCATCGGATGGCTCTCCTAAGGAAACGATCCCTTGTCACACGACACTCCTTCCGAAACAACATAGTCTAGCAAGAGTATGAAACGCCATTTTGTTTAAAGTAACGTGTTATTTCAACATTGGAAGGTGCCGCCGCTTGGCTCGCGGTGATCGCCGCCGTCGGCACCGGTTTCGGCACGGCGATCCTGTCATCGGTCATGAACAACATGCCAAGCGTCCTGGCCGGCGCGCTGTCCCATCGACCAGGCGCATGCACGTCCCGCCGCGACACGCGAACTTATGGCCTACGCCCACGTCATCGGCTGCGATCTCGGGCCGAATTTCACTCCGATCGGCAGTCTGGCAACGCTGCTTTGGCTGCACGTGCTCGGCGACAAGGGCGTCCGGATCACCTGGGGCCAGTGAATGCGGGTCGGGCTCGTCATCACACCGCCGGTGCTGCTCGTGGCGCTGCTGGCACTGGCATTCTGGATGCCGATCGTCTCGGCTGGCTGATTACGCGACGAGACATCCGCATCAAGGAGACCGTCATGGCAACCGATGCAGCCACCGACCTTCCCGCGTCGCAGGCGGATCTGCTGGCGCCGACAGATCCGGACCGACTGGAGCCGGCGGTCCGGGCAACCCACCCTCCCCGGATCCTGCTCCTTTACGGTTCCCTTCGGCCGTGCTCCTACAGCCGTCTGCTGACGCTGGAGGCGGAGCGAATTCTGCGTCATCTCGGCGCCGAGACCCGTGCTCAATCTGAGCGACCTGTCGATGACGGACAGCGTGCCGGCAGACCATCCGAAGGTCGTCGAACTCCGCGAGCTGTCGCTTTGGTCCGAAGGACAGGTGTGGTGCAGCCCGGAGCGACATGGTGCTGTTACCAGTGTGCTCAAGAACCGGATCGACTGAATCCCTCTGGAGATCGGCTCCACCCTGCCGACGCAAGGCCGCACCCTGGCGGTGATGCAGGTGTCGGGCGGCTCGCAGTTCTTAAACGCCGTGAATACCCTGCGCCTGCTCGGGCGCTGGATGCGGATGTTCACCATCCCAAACCAGTCCAGCGTGCCTCGGGCACGAAGGAGCCTAGATGGTCGGCCGTAAAGAATTGCCTCACCTCGACAGAGAAGTAGGCCAAGCTGCTTGTCGAGCGGAGCAGACTTGATCCAGACGAACTGGTGAACAGGTAGCTCGATTAATCGGGCTGGCGTTGCACCATTACGATTATGACTGTTGCCACGTTCTTCGGTGGACCGTGGCTGCCCTGAACGTACCAATTATCATTATCTAACACCTCTTCTCTTTTTGTTGGTGAGCCTGTGGGGATGTGGACAGAGCAGCAACCATGTGGGCAGAGGCCGAAGGCCGGTGCGTGCTCTTGGCGCGCACTGTCCACATGGCTGCTGCGGTCGCGTAGCGACTGTCCACATATCCACAGGCTTGGGTTTTAGCTATAAGAATAGCTATCGGTTTTAGAGGTACATATAGGTAATAAGTATGCGCGACAGATTGCACGAGGATGCCGCGACAGATTGCATGAACATCGCGCGACACTTTGCACGATCACCGCGCGACACTTCGCACGAGGATAACTTTACTTATCCACAACCAAGTGATCTCTCTTCTTGAGAGATGGATGTTTCGGTTAGGTGATCCAGTACTTTTCCGCTGCTTTCCGTAAGTACGACCGATTTTGTTGATTGGTCCCAACGATTTGGGTTGCTGGATGCATAAAGCGGCGAATATGATCATAAGCATGGATCCGATAGACACCGATTCACTAACGCCTGTGCAATGCCGAATGGCTCGTGCCGCGCTGTCGGTCTCAATTGATAGGGCGGCCGAGGTATCAATGGTCAGTCGCGCAAGCATCACCCGCTTTGAGCATGGTGGTGAGATTCGGCCGGTGCTGCGAGCGGCCCTGCGGACGTTCTTTGAGCAGTCCGGGGTTATGTTCACGCGGCGAGGCGTCGAACTACGATCGAACGGTTCTCAGGATGGGGTGGCCGCATGAGCAAGCTGCCAACACAGCGTCGCGTTAACGAGGCTAAGTCCCTGTCAACTGACCTAGAGGGTCAGGGCACGTTTCCAGGCCTAACAGTTCAGCGGCGGAAAGTTATCAACGCAGCGGGCGAAATCGCGACGACGCGCCCAGAGCTGGTGGCTTTCCAGCACGCCATCCTCTGTCAGGTCGGTTTACCGCGCGCTCGCGTAGCCGAGCGCACCTTCGAGCGTACCAGTGGGAGCGCGTCGATTTTGGTAGAGGCCGGCAAACTTTGGGATGCTCGATCTGCGACGTGGATTGAAGAAGCGCTTCCATACGGATCGAAACCAAGGCTTGCCCTTGTACACATCATCAGCGAAGCAGTGCGAACACGATCACGGAGCGTCGATGTTGGACGCAGTCTTTACGACTTCATGAAGACGCTTGGTATCGACACCAATGGTCGCAGCTACGCTTCCTTCCGTCAGCAGCTTTCTGCTCTTTCTGCGTGCCGCATCACGCTCGGCTTTGGGGCGGAGACGATCGACTCGAAGCCAATTGAACGCTTCCGTGCCTGGACCGACGAGGGCGGAGAGGCGGATGGCAGACTTTCACCTGGAGCTGTGGTGCTATCGCCTACCTTCTACGAAAGTCTTATTGATCACGCTGTTCCGCTAGATCCAAGGGCAATCGTTGCGCTTCAAAAATCACCGCTCGCTCTCGACCTCTACACCTGGCTCTCACACCGTCTGCATCGAGTTAGTCGCGTGACCGGGGAGCGGGTGTCCTGGCAGGCTCTCCAGCAGCAGTTTGGGCAAGAGTATGACCGGGGGCGTGATTTTCGTCGCCGAATGATGGAAAGCCTGCGGGACGTTCAGGCCGTCTATCCTACGGCAAGGGTTGAGGAAGTAGCAGGGGCTTTGGTCCTTCTGCCTTCGCCTCCGCCGGTGAGGAAGACGCTTGTCGCCCTGCCGGCTGGCTAATTCTGCCAACCGAGCGACGACCGTTTCGTGCGTTCTATAGCGTCTTCCGCGTTCATAGGCGGTGGCCAGACGATCCTGAGCGCGGAGGTGATGTGATTTGTCGTGTTTGCTCCAAAGCAACTGACCGGTGACAGACGAGGTAATTCCCGTTTAGCCCGAGGCGCCTTCTAACGAGCAGGGCCGCCGAAAACTTTCAACAAACCATACAATCTGTCGCGCCCGTCACTGCTAAGCTTCTGGCTGGCGGCGGCTAGAGGTCAGTCGTGCAATCTGTCGCGCCCGTCGCTGCTGAACTCCTGTCTGGTGGCGGCCAGAGGTCAGTCGTGCAATCTGTCGCGCCTGTCGCTGCTGAACTCCTGTCTGGTGGCGGCCAGAGATCGTTCGGGCGATCTGTCGCGCCCGTCACTGCTGGACATCGGTTTGGCGGCAGCCAAAGGTCATTCGTGCAATCTGTCGCGGCCGTCACTGCTGAAGTCCTGGCTGGTGGCGGCCAAAGATCGTTCGGGCGATCTGTCGCGCCCGTCACTGCTGGACTTCTGGCCGGCGGCGGCCAGAGGTCATTCGTGCAATCTGTCGCGTCCGTCACTGCTGAGCTTCTGGCTGGCAGCGGCCAGAGGTCGGTCGTGCAGTCTGTCGCGCCCGTCACTGCTGAGCTTCTGGCTGCGGGCGGCCAGAGGTCATTCGTGCAATCTGTCGCGCCCGTCGCTGCTGAACTCCTGGCTGGGGGCGGCCAGAGATCGTTCGTGCGATCTGTCGCGGCCGCCACTTGCGTGTTCCGGCTGATCCTGATCACTGATTCCGTTTGATGGTGATCATTGAATCCGTTCGATCTCGATCATGCATTCCGTTTGATGGCGATCATCGGTTCCGGTGATCCTGATCATGCTGGAGATGACGATGCCGGTCGGCTGCCGCTGACAGTCTTCAACCGAGGGTAGTGTCGACCTGTTGCCGGGGAGCAAGGGGTCGGGATGCCAGGCGAGAGAGTGTCGATGCGCAAGATACGCGAGCTTCTGCGGCTGCGGTTGGAACAGCGGCTGCCGCAGCGAACGATCGGACTGAGCCTGCGGCTGGGCCAGGGAACGATCAGTGATTACCTGGGCCGGGCCCATCGTGCTGGCCTGGATTGGCCATTACCGGATGACATGGACGACACGCAGCTTGAGGCGCTGCTGTTTCCGCCACTGCCGGATGTGCCGCTGGATCAGCGGCCGGTGCCAGACTGGGCGGCGGTTCACCGCGATTTGCGCCGGCCAAACATGACGCTGGCCCTGTTATGGGAAGAATACCGCGCAGGATCGGCTCACGCGTTTGGCTACTCGTGGTTTTGTGATCTCTATCGCGCGTGGGCCGGACGGTTGAAACCGACGCTGCGCCAGGTGCACACGGCCGGCGAAAAGCTGTTCGTCGACTTCGCCGGTCAGAGCATGTCCGTCATCGACGGGGCAAGCGGGGAGAAGCATCAGGCCGAAATCTTCGTGGCTGTGCTGGGGGCGTCGAGTTTTGTCTACGTGGAGGCGACCTGGAGCCAGACGCTGCCGGACTGGATTTCGGCTCATGTCAACGCTCTGGCCTTCTTTGGCGGCGTGCCGCACCAGATCGTCAGCGACAATCTCAAGGCCGGCGTCACCAGGGCCTGTTTCTTTGAGCCGACGATCAATCGCACCTACGCCGAGATGGCGGCGCATTATCGCAGTGCGGTCATTCCGGCCCGGCCCTACAAGCCGCGCGACAAGGCCAAGGTCGAAGTCGGCGTGCAGGTGGTCCAGCGCTGGGTTCTGGCCCAGCTCCGTAACCGGCAGTTCTTCTCGCTGGCCGATCTCAACTTGGCGATCCGTGAGCTGGTCGAGCAGATCAACGACCGGCCGATGCGCGGCTGGGGCACGACGCGCCGTGCCCTGTATGAACAGCTCGATCGTCCGGCCCTGCTGGCGTTGCCAGAAGTGCCTTACGAGTATGCGGACTGGCGGTACTGCCGGGTTAATCTCGATTATCACATCGAGATCGCCCGGCATTTCTATTCGGTGCCGTTCCGGCTGGTCCGTCAGCCTGTGGAGGCACGCATCACAACCAGGACGGTGGAGATTTTCCACCGCGGCAGCCTCGTGGCCACGCATCTTCGCAGCGTGCGCCAGCATCAGCCAAGCACGGTGAGCGACCACATGCCGAGCACGCACCGGCGCTACCGCGACTGGACCCATGAGCGGATCACACGCGAGGCGATGGCAACCGGCGACGATACCGCGGCTCTGATCGAGATCGTGCTGCGCTCGCGGCCACATCCCGAACAGGGTTTGCGCTCCTGCATCGGTATCCTCGGCCTGCGTGGCCGTTACGGCCCGGAACGGGTGGACGCTGCCTGTGCCAAGGCCCTGGCACTCGGCACCCGCTCCTACGGCTCTGTCGCCGCGATCCTGAAGAATGCCCAGGAGAAAAAGTCCGCCATCACTGACCAGCCCAGCCTGATGCACGAGAACATTCGCGGTCCTGGCTACTATCATTGAAAGGAAAGACAATGCTGATCCATCCCATGGTGGACCGTCTGCGCGATCTTGGCCTGGCCGCGATGGCCGACGCATTCATCGAAATGAGCCGCCAAAGTGCGGCCGATGATCTGTCGCGCGAAGACTGGCTCGGCCTGCTGGTCGATCGCGAGGTGACCGCGCGAGACAACAAGCGGCTCGGCCGGCGGCTCAGCCATGCCCGGTTGCGCCAGAATGCGGTGGTCGAGGACACTGATCTGCGCACGCCCCGCGGGCTCGATCGTGGCCTGTTCCAGAGCCTGGCGGCCTGCGGTTGGATCCGCGACAGCCAGCATCTGCTGATCGTCGGCCCGACCGGCGTGGGTAAATCCTGGCTGGCCTGTGCGCTGGGACACAAAGCCTGCCGGGAAGGTTACGCTGTGCTCTACCGCCGTGCGCCGCGGCTGTTTGCCGACATCGCCACGGCGCGTGGCGAAGGGCGCCTGCCGCGCCTGATGCGGACAATCGAGCGCACACGCCTGCTCATCATCGACGATTGGGGCCCGGAGCCGCTGTCGGCTGAACAGCGTCGCGACCTGATGGAGATCGTCGATGACCGCGATGGGAAAGGCTCGTTGCTGATCACCAGCCAGGTCCCAACGAGCCGCTGGCACGAGATCATTGGCGATCCCACTCTGGGCGATGCAATTCTCGACCGCATCATTCACCGGTCCCATCGCATCGAGCTGAAAGGCGAAAGTCTGCGCAAGCGCCAGGTCCTGAACACGGCAGAAGGCTTGACGAGCGCCAAGGAGAAGTGAGACCTGTTCAACCGTCAGTGGTAGCTCACCGGCACCACGTCATGCTGTCCGCCATGCCCTCCCCAGGCAGGGTGAACACCGTGATCCGGATCACCATGAACGGTGATCACGATCAGCTGGAATGGCTGATCAGCATCAACGGAATACGCACGCCACTGCTGGACTCCTGTCTGGTGGCGGCCAGAGATCGTTCGTGCGATCTGTCGCGGCCGTCACTGCTGAAGTCCTGGCTGATGGCAGCCAGAGATCGTTCGTGCGATCTGTCGCGGCCGTCACTGCTGAAGTCCTGGCTGATGGCGGCCAGAGATCGTTCGTGCGATCTGTCGCGGCCGTCACTGCTGGACTCCTGTCTGGTGGCGGCCAGAGGTCATTCGTGCAATCTGTCGCGCCCGTCGCTGCTGAGCTTCTGGCTGCGGGCGGCCAGAGGTCATTCGTGCAATCTGTCGCGCCCGTCGCTGCTGAACTCCTGGCTGGGGGCGGCCAGAGATCGTTCGTGCGATCTGTCGCGGCCGCCACTGCTGGACTCCTGTCTGGTGGCGGCCAGAGGTCATTCATGCAATCTGTCGCGCCCGTTCATCGTGAACGCCGGCAATGGCATGTCCTCGATCGAAGGCATCATCGTGGACGGCGTCTGGTCGAACGGCGTTGTCTGATGGTGTCTCGTCAAGCAGTTCATTAAGCCTCCGTCCTCGAGGCTGTGCCGGATGCCGGGTGCCGCGTCCATATGATACTCGTGCTGCCTGGACGATTGCCGTATTGTTACCCGTGTAGTCCACAACCCCCAGAAACCCGTGGTCAAGCACAGGGAAGGGCTTGGACATGATCTCCTCTAGTCCGGGTGACGATGGACGGCGTGTAGAAGTCGATTGCGCTTACTATGCTTCAATATCAGCTAGAGCAGATTGTGATCATTCCGGTTCGTGTCGCGCGGCGGTGCAAGAGTTTCACACTCGCGTCGGCTGAAGGTTGCGAGTGGATCACAAGTGGCGTTCCAGAGGTCGTCGATGGTGCAAGCGGCGGCGTTGCGCAGCACTGCCGACGGATGGTCATGAGTTCTCCAAGTCTACCTGGCGCTCGAGGGCTGCGACCGCATATTCGAACGTCTCTCCAGCCTTCCAGCCATTCTGTTTGGCAAGGAAGTAAAAGCGTTCGACAGTCGCGGCGGTGGTTTTAGCGCTAAAAACGACGTTCCGACCAGTGCGATAGACCATAGGTTGACGTCGCGTCGATGGGGCATCGACTACTGGTTGGCCAGACGCTGCGTCGGAACTTTCTCTCGGAGCTGCCTCTCGGCTTTTGAAGCGAGTTCCGGCAGCCTGATCAATCTCTGCTGGTGTTGGCCGCCTGGCGTCGTGAGGCTTTGGAGCAAAGTCGCTGACGTTGAATTCTTCTTTCAACGGATCCGCGAAAATCGAGGTTCGCTCTATCATGCCGCAACCCCTGCCCTGGCGGTTCGGAGTATGGTCACGACTTCGCGTGCAAAAGCTTCGGCGTTTACGATGGCGGCCGGAATGTTGGGAGCCGAGGTTTTATCCAACGTTCGCAGCGTTCCGCCGAATGAGAAGATCGCCCGAAAGGCATCGCGTTCATTGAGTCGCACGGACATGACCGGCACTTGGTTTAGGATTAGGTCCTTCTCGATACTCTGCAGTGTGCGAGTTCTGATCGCGGCGCTGGTGCAGGTGAACAGGATTGTCGCTGGAATTTTAAGCCGGAACGCTTCCTCCTGTTGCTTCACCTCCCTCACGGCGGCTACGGCTTCAACTGCATCAAGCGTCGACGCTCTGGTCGGGATGATGACCAAGTCGGCTCGGCTCATCGCATATGGGATCATGCGGGACGCTGTGCCTTCTAGATCGACAATAACGAAGGCAACTCGCGACGCCTCATCGTCGATCACGCGGATGATGGTTTTCTCCGTGACATCGTCAAGGACCCGAAGATTGGCCGGAAGGCCTGGCAGCCGGGCCCATCGAGCAACCGGGCGGTTAGGATCGGCGTCGATAATTGTGACTGCGGCGCCGCTCGCTGCGAGCTCGGTCCCTAACAAAACAGCTGACGTTGATTTGCCAGCACCTCCTTTTGGCGATGCGAAGACAATGGTGGGCATGTCGCTTCCTTCTTCCGATAGAGACGTAGACCGAGCATTGACCCGAGCAGTAAGCGACAACTTTTGCCGCAAGAACCGGTGTTTACAGACAAACACGATGGTCTGCCCTTAGTCAATCTCTGGTAGACCTCTAGTAGAAGGTAGACTTTCGGTCGACTGTAGGTCATTCGTAGTTTTAGTTTCGCTGCAGGGTCGACGACGTAGCGGTCCAGCTCAACTATCGATCCGCGTTGTCCTTCAAGTGGCATGGGGTGGCATGCCCGAAGGTGTCGATGACGACGCCTCTGCGTAATGTCTCCAAAGTTCCGTAGGGCATCTCGCCCGCGGCGCAGGGGCAGTCCGTTCATATTGATGTTGCGGTAGCCGCGTCCTCAACGAGACCTCGCGTGGAAGGAGAGAGATCAATAGTCCCGGCCCTGGGTGTCCGGCCGGCTGGTGGCCGCTTCGTACCCTCTGCAGGTTGGGACTGGCAGAGGATATGCACGACGCGGAGCAGGTCGATGGCACCGCGCGGCAAGCCGTCAGCATTGGTCTTAATTCAGCGAGCGCCAAGTGACCCTTAGCAAGATGTTCCTTTCGATCCGCGGCCGAATAGGTCCCGCCGCAACGGTCGATGCGTTCTGCCGGATGCGAAGTCTGTCTCTGTTTCAACGTGCGGGTAGACCGTTGATCTACGGTTGGGAGGCTTCAGCACAGTTATGGAGATGACTGGTCGGCCATGGCTTCAGCGAACAGTCAGGTAGCGGACTTGGCTGAACATTATGACGAACTGCTTTTAGCTAACCAGGGCCAGGTCATCATCCAGCATCTACCGACGGTAGATAGCCGGTAGGCCAATCGTAGACCATCGGCCTTCTGTTTGGCTGTCGCCGGTAGGTAGCGCTGTGTTTCCCGGCGTTGCCATAGCAGATCGCGTTCAGGCTAAGATCAGTCCTGAGGTTCAGGCTTGGCCCGTCGATGTTGTCGGCAGTTGACTACAGGTAGACTATCGGTCGGGATCTGCCTTCCTTAGATCTTTTCTTTCTCGGTTGCCCCTCCCCCACCTGCTTCCTGCCTGCCGGCAGCTGAAACGCGACGACCAATGGTCTACCGTCGGCCAACCGTGCGCGGCACGCCTGACGATATACCTGCCGTCCGCGCTGGCTTCGATGTGCCACGGTGCTTGAGGGGAGGGGGCCTACTGTTCCAGAGCGATGTGCATACGTGTCGGCGCATTGCAAACCAATGGTCGACCGTTGGTTAGCCGGGAGGTAAGCCGATCTCCGGGATCAACCGTAGACGGTAGGCTGACGGTAGACTGGTAGCTAAACAGTAGACTGGTAGGCCGACGGTAGACCACTGGGTCAACAAGGGTGGCAGGTCTACCGTTGGTACATGAGATACTGGCTGGGCCCAAGCCTGTTTGACACGATGGCGGGCGCTGATTGCTGACCGCCCGAGGCAGGAGATGTCTTCTTCGTCAAACGGTAGATTGACCGTCTACCGTTGGCCGACCGGGGATAATTGGTCTTGCTGCGTCGAAGCCTACGGAAGGCTGACCGTTATGCCGCGTCGTAGGTCGATGCGCACGGGCAGCTCTAAAGAGCCAATCTCAACTCAGGTGCCTTACCAATGTCTAAGGCATGACAGGCAACGAGAAGCTCGCCCGTCATGGTGCCGTAGGCCTGCCCGTAAAAATAAAGGGCAATGGCACCCCGAGGTTTGGGACGTCACGACCGAGCAGCTCGCGGCGTTGTATGGCCGCGACCAGCACGCGGAGGGCCGCAGGGCATACATTTTAGTCTGGTTTGGAAACGTCTCAGGCAAATTATTGACGCCCTACCCCGACGGCCGCCTGCGACCTCGTGCTCCTGGCGAGCTGCGCGCGATGCTGATTGACCGTATACACAAGAAATTAGAGGCGTAATCGATGTCTATGTCGTCGACGTCTCTCGATTGCGGTGACCTTGTCTTACTGATCCGGCGCTTGACCGCATTTCGACAGTTCAGTCTACCTTCTAAAGGTACTGATAATGCAGCCTACGCGCTCAGGTGGAACCAAGAGCGACGTGGTGATGCTTTAGCCTTACAAAACTCCTTGCATGGGATGGCTCTCGAACGGGTCGCCCATCTCGAGATACTCGTCCAGCACGGCGTAGCTCTTGTGCCGGCCATGCTGCTTCAGTCGTGTCGGGTGCACCCCGCGTTCCATTCCTTCCGTGAGGGCTCCCCGCTTGAGGCTGTGGCCGCCCAAAACACCGCGATCGAACCCGACCGCCTCGGATCGCGTCTGGATGATCCGGGCAACCGTGCGGGGATCGATTGCCTGGCTGCCCAGGATCTGGCTGCGTGCAGACGTCTGGTCATGTCCCCCGCCGGCCGGCGGCTGCCACACTCTCCGGAAGACCGCCCCCTCGCGGATCCCGGCCGCCTCCATCCAGCGATACACCGCCTTCACCGGGCAGAAGGCCGTCGTGCCGGCAGGGATAGCGATGGTTACAATGGCGCCGGTCCGTGCCCCTTTGGAGCGTGGCAGGGTCAGCTGCAGGCCGCCCGCGCGCGGCTCGAGATGCTCGACGCGGATGCCGGCCAGCTCGGAGCGTCGCAGCGCGCCGGCGAAGCCGATCAGCAGCAGCGCCCGGTCGCGCAGCCCGACCAGGTCGTCGCCGATCGGCGCCAGGATCCTGGTAAGCACCGCGAGCGTCGCGGCTGCTTTCTTGCGCGGGTGCTCGCCGGCCAGGCCGGCGGCTCGGCGGATGCCGGCGATGGTCTCGGTCACCCGCGCATGCTGGGTCGGCAGGGCGACGCCGGCCAGGTGGTGCAGGTAGCGGATCGCAGCACTACGCAGCTGGATGGTGGTGACCGAGCGGCCGCGGCCGCGCTCGTGCGCCAGGAAGGCGACGATGTCCTCCGGTTGCGCCGGCAGCGCCTTGAGATAGTGGAGGTCGCACCAGTCACACCAGGCGCGGACCCCGGCCCGGTAGGCACGGCGGGTGTTCTCCGCCTTGGCCTGACGGGCGTAGGCGTCGGCGGCGCGGCGTGCGGTGGCCAGGGTGCCGTCATGGAGTGGCACCACGGCGTCGGCGGCGTCATCGAACCAGGCGCGGATCAGCGCCGGCTGGTGGTTCAGCGGTGCCGGCCGCAGCACGATCGTCGGCTCAAGCTCGGGGTCAGGCGCCTGCAGGAGCCAGGTTTCGCCGTCGTCGATCGGCTGGGTCAGGGGTGCATCTCCGGTGGCCCAAGATCGGGCGTTCGTTAGCCGATCCTACTCTGTTCCGTATGCCCGACAAGCACATTTATCGGGCATAGGGAGATTGGGGTGTTGAAGGGTCGATGGGCGCCTAAGCTGTAAAATAGCATGCTATATCAGTAACTTAAGTTAGTCCTACAGGTCGTGACCTGCGACGTAAACCGGAAAAGCACCCTTAAGCTTGCGAACGGACGACTAAGGCAGGATGATCCGCGTCGTCACGCCGCTGCGTCGATGCGCCGGCTGCACGGGAGAGGGAGCTCAATGATCGCCAGCCCGCATTGGCTTTGGGTTGCCAGGACCTGCACCGGTTTCCCGCACAGGCTCGGCGGCGCGGACGGCGGCGCGCCAGGACGAAAATCATGTCGATGAGCCGGCCGCCATTGCCGCGGCAGCAGGCCGACGCCATCCGACATGCGGGCCAGCGCGCCTGTCGTGCCGGGCTGCCGGAGACGGTGAACCCGTATAACCAGTGCCTGGCTGCCAAAGCCTGGACGCTGTGGCGTAAGGGCTGGCACCTCGGCGCTGAGGAGCGTGTCGACGCGGCGATGGAGGTGATCGCGCTGTGTGACGACTGCGCAGCCGCGGTCGAAAGCGAAAGGGATCCGCTGGACCGTCCCGGCCTGCTCGGCATCATCAAGGGATGTTGGCCGGCACATGACCGCTCCTGGGCGATGACGAGGACGGCGATGTCGACGATATGCCGGATGACCTGGACGATGACATCGACCTGCTCCTGTCGCAGGAGCCCTGCGCCGGCTGTGGCGATCCACAACCCGGGCCACGCTGGCACGCGCTTGCCGTCCGCCGTGCTTTGATGCCAAGTCCGCTCGGGCCACCGCCTCCATCCCGCGGTCCGGTGCCGATCGCCACCATCCTGTCCACGCTTCCCGCGCTCGAGCGGGCCGGTATCATGGTTCAGGCGTCCCGACAGCCGGTATCAAGGTCACCGTTCGACGAGAGCCTGTTGGCAGCCGCGACCGGAGACCGGACCCAGGGTCAGCTGATCCTGCTGACTGGCCAGCCCGGCACCGGCCGCACCAGCCTGGCGCTGCAGATCGCCACCGTCGCCGCAAGCCGGGACAGAGCGGTGGCCTGGTTTGCTCATGATCGACGTGCCGACCAGGTGGCCGCGCACCTGCTGGCGCAGGCCGGCCTGCCGACGAATAGTTCCATGCTGTCACGACCAGCCGCGCGGGCGACGGTGGAAAGGCTCGCCGCGCTGACGCTGCGCATCGATGACCAGCCTGAGCCCGCGGTCGACGCGGTGCGACAACGCTGTGCAGAGGTGGCGGATGGCGGCGGATTGGCCCTGGTCGTCATCGACTATGTCCAGCTGATGAAACTCGATCGGCGCGCCCCGAGCTTCGAAGCGGCACTGCAGCTGGCGAAGCAGGATCTGCGCGCGATGTCGCGCGCCCTCGATGTGCCGGTGCTGATCATCGGCTCGCAGCGCCGCCAACAGCCAGGGGAGACACAGTCCCCGCCTGGCCCTGATCTGCAGCGGCTGGATCCGCACTCGGTGTGTGATCGTGTGCTCGTGCTGCAGCGAACCGGCGAGGCCGGGCGGCTGCTCATCGTCAGGCCGGCCGAGCCGGCAATCCCGATGCGCTTCGATCCGGTCGGTTTGCGCTTCGAGCCAGCAGCAGGCGTTGCCTGATGAACAGCCCGGGTGATGGCTCCGCCGTTGCCGCTTTCCCGGCATCGGCGAGATCGGTGCTCTCTCCGGAGACGCAACGGGTCTACGCCGGCGCCTGGCGGGACTTCTGCACCTGGCGCACCAGCATGGGACTGGGATCGTCCCTACCGGTGCCGGCCGAGCACATCGTCAGCTACATTGAAAGCCTGATGCCGACCGCAAGCCACAGCACCATCAAGCTGCGGCTGGCCGCGATCGCCTTGCACAGCAACCAGGCCGGCGGAGTCTCCTGCAACGCCCACGCCGCCGTCCGGGCTGCGCTGCGTCGGTGCCAGCGTGCTGCAGACGGTTCGACCGAGCAGGCGATCGACATCCAGCTCGCCTGTTGCGGCGAGGATCTGGCCGGCCTGCGTGACCGGGCGGTGCTGCTGATGAACCACGTCGGCGGCCTGGCCCCAGCCGACATCGCCGGTTTGGATCGGGAGGATCTCGAGTTCAGGAACACCGAGCTCGTCTTGCGGGTCCGGCTACCCAATGCCCCGGTCGAAGAGCCGGGTCAGCCCGTGCATCTGCCGCGCCGCCGCGGCGACCTGCTCTGCCCGGCCGTGGCCCTCGAGCGCTGGCTGCAGCGCTCCGGCATCGTGTATGACGCGATCTTCCAGGGGGTCACCGTGCATGGGACCCTGGACCGCCGGCTGGGTGTCGTGGGCGTGCGTCGGATCCTGCAGCGGATCGAGACGCAGGCCGCTGCGCAGGCCATGCCACCGGCACGACCGCTTGTGCCGGCAACTCCGACACCGCGATCCAATCCGAAGGCCCGGCTGTCCGCGCCTGCCAAAAAGTCCAAGCGGTCAGAGCCCGCAGGAACTGCACGCCTGTCGCAACGACCGCTTCGGTGAGGAGCGCCGTGGGCGACAGCGAGACCGGCCCAGGTACGGGTGCCGATGGCATCCTAGCGCCGGCGCACACCGAGTGGCTTCGAAACGTCCTGACCGTCGCCGGTCCGATCGACGACGTCGCTGCGTTCGAGCTCAAGGCAAAGGGCCCGTCGGCAGTGCCGTGGCATCTCGATCTCGATCACGAGGAGCTGCGCCTGCTGGCGCCAATCGCCGCGGCCGGCCCGGCGGCACGTGGACTGGCGCGGGCGTTGCGGGCGCAGGTGGAGGCCCATCATCAGCGCGTGCTGGCGGCCGCGGATCAACCCGGCGGGGGCTGCCCGCTCGACCTGCACCGGCTGGTGCCGATCCCGGCCCGCATCCTGCAGCTGGGTGACGACGCGCCAGCCAGCCGCCTGTGGCTGTGGACGCACTGGGGCGCGCTGCAGCCGCTGCGGCATGTGCGCCGGCTGGACCCGGTCGCCGATCGCTGGCGCAAGCGCACGGTCCGGGTGGATTGGGAGTTCTGGTCGGCCGACTGGACGCCGTGGCGGGCCATCGTGCAGCTGCGGCAGGACTGGCCCAACCTAAGGTTTGACGTTCGACCAGACTATGGCGATGCCTCTGATGGCTGAGGATGAGGCCGACCTCCCGCCGGCACCCACCGACGTCATGAACGTCGACCCTGTTTGGGACAACTGGGAAACGCCGCCGCGTGTGCCGAGCATCCCGGAGCTGCATGTCGACGGCTTCGATGGACCGCTTGACCTGCTGCTGGATCTGGCCGAGCGACAGCAGATCGATCTTGGCCGCCTGTCCGCGCTGGAGCTGATCACCCAGTTCGTCGTGGCGATGCAGAGGTTGGCCGGGCGAGTGACCCTGGAACGACGCGCGGACTGGCTGGTGCTGGCAGCCCGGCTGCTGCTGCTGCGATCGCGACTGATGTTCCCAGCCAGCCCGGCCGAGGCCGCCACCGCCGAGCAGGATGCCGCCGCGGAAGAGCTGCGGCTCAGCGAGATGCTCCGCATCCGGGCTGCGGCGACCTGGCTGGAGGCAAGGCCGCAACTGGGACAAGAGGTGTTTGCCAGGCCACGGCAGAAACAGGAGGGCCGCACCGAGACCACGATGGCGCTGCTTGAGGCCTGCCTCGTGGTGCTGCGTGGTCCGCGCAGCCGTCCGGAGACGGCGCCGCTCTACAGGCCGGTGCTGATGCAGTTCTGGCGGGTGGATCAGGCGCTGGCGCGGATCCGCGAGCTGCTGGCGGCAGATCCGTTGGGCGGTGAGTTGGGGATCTTCCTGCCGGCACTGGAGCCAGAAACGGGGCAGGGGGGCAACCGGACGAAGCAGGCGCGCGGGGCGCTGGCGGGGACCTTCGTGGCGTGCCTGGAGATGGCCAAGCAGGGCGAGATCGATGCATATCAGGACGGCCTGTTCGACCCGATCCGGATCAGCCTGCCGCAGGCCGCATTCTAGAGTGCTCGCTTAGCTGATCTGTGGAAGCGCTTCGAGATTTTCTCCCGCGGGAGCGGCTGCTGAGGGGGCGACCGCTATCTCCGACGGAGCGTCGGCGCTCCACGGAGGGCGACAAGCGTGGACGTCGTTGCCGCATCCATCATGCGCGGCCGATATTACCTCGCCAGTAATTGAGAGCATGATGTGCACCGTTTAGATCGCTGCGCACAGTCCAGGCAGTTCTGGTGCTGAGAATACCCAAAGGCGCAGTCATGAAAGACTTCATTTTAAAGAGCATTGAAACTGCGCCGGTGGCATCCCGCCCTGCGCTGCAGCAGTTGCAGGCCGCCTTCGGGGGCACCCTGCCCAACATCGCACGTGCTATGTCGACCTCCTCCGTTCTCATCGACAGCCTCGTGGTGCTCTTCGGAAAAGTTCATGGCGGCAGCTTCTCCGAGCCTCAAATCCAGGTGGTCCTGCTGACGGACGCCGTGGCTAACGAGGCGAACTGGGCCGTCGCCTTCCACTCCTTCCTGGCTCTCCAGGCCGGCCTCGCTAATGAGGATGTAGAGGCCATCCGGAATGGCCGGGCGCCCGCTGAGGCGAAGCTTGGCGCCCTGTCCACCCTTGCCAGGACGCTGATCGAGAAGCGCGGTCACATCACAGAGGCTGAAGGCCAGGTCTTCCTCGCTCAAGGTTTCGGCCGGGATCACCTGCTCGAGGTCATCGCGATCGTCGCAGCCTCGACGATTACGAACTACACGGCCAATGTCACCGAGCCCCCACTCGAGCCGGAGTTCCAGCCCTACGCCTGGACCGCTCCGAGCGCCTGAACCCTCAACGTCGGGCGAATGCCTCATCGCATTCGCCCGACAGGATGATGATATCTCCATGTTGATTGAACCCCGTCGCAACGCGGTTACGGAACTCGGTTCGCTGCTTCGTCGCTGGCGATCGCTTCGCGGCAAAAGCCAGCTTGATCTGGCGCTGGAGGCTGGTCTCTCTCAACGCCATCTCAGCTTCATTGAGAGTGGCCGGAGTATGCCAGGCCGACAGAAGGTCATCGACCTAGCCGAAGCGCTCGACGTCCCGTTGCGCGATCGAAACACCCTCCTGCTCGCAGCCGGGTACGCTCCGGTCTACCCTGAGGGTGACTGGGACGCGCCGGAGATGCGCAGCATCACACGCGCGGTCAATCGGATGCTCCGCCAGCAGGAACCATATCCGGCGATCCTGATGGACCGGTACTGGAACTTGCTGGCGACCAACGAAGCCGCGCCGAACTTCTTCAGCCAGTTCGTTGACATCCGGGCGCGGAAAGGGCCGCGTAACGTTCTGCACCTGATGTTCGACCCGGCCGGCATGCGCCCATTCATCCGCGATTGGGACCGGGTCGAGCGGGCTCTGATCGCGCGCGTGTATCGCGAGGCTGTCGGCCGCCTCGTCGACGAGCGCACGCGCGATCTCCTGGACGCTCTCAGGGCCTACCGGGGAGCTGGCGATGAGAGCACAGGCTCGGGCGAGCTTCTCCCGATGATACCGTTGAGCTTCGAGAAGGAGGGTATGATCCTCAACTACTTCTCGATCATCTCGACTATCGGCACGCCCACGACGGTCGCCGCGCAGGAGCTGCGCGTGGAGTGCATGTTTCCGGTCGACGAAGCGACTGAGAAGCAGCATGTCGCGTTACTCAACCGAAGGACCAAACCCTAAGAACCTACCCAGAAGCCCACGTCGCGCGACGTGCGGGAATGCTCGATTGCAAGGTGCCGCAGGTCGCCGACCAAGCCCATGTTGACGTTCGAAGGCCGTGCATCCGGCCAAGAGCATCCATGTGCGTGTCGCTGGCCCGTGTTAGCTTTTTGGCGTGCACCCGCAACGAGGTACGCCATTGATAGACTGGAGTCGCTTCGGATTTTGACGCGGACTATGCGATCGCCGGCTGCAAGTTCCGCACTGGGCTTCTCGCCTCCAGTGCGGTGGCAAGATGCAGAATGGTGGACTCCGCATGCCACGCGGCGACGAGCTGCACCCCGATCGGCAAGCCCTCTAAGCTGGTGCAAAACCGGATAGACAGCCCGGGTAGACCGGTGACGTTCAGCGGCGTCGTGGCACCCATCACCTGCAAGGCTGACACCGTCTGACCGTCAATCATCAGCTCCGAAAGGTCGTGCCGGTGTGCAGGCAACGGCAGCGTCGGCGTCAGCAAGGCGTCGAAACGGCTGAAGTAATCGGCGAAGCCGTCACACATCCGCTCCGCACTCTGGGTGGCGTCGATGAAGGCGTCCATTGGCGTTTCGCTGGAAGCGAGCATGCCTTTGGCGATCTTGAAGAGGTTGCTGTCCGGATGTCCCGCTGTGGCCTCGATAAGGCCGGCTTCATCTCGTTGAGGTGGAGCTTCAGGAAGATGTCGAGGGCGTTGTCGCGTTCCAGGGCCGGGATGTGCACGGCTTCGGGTTCTGTCGCAAGTTTTCCGCTACTGATGTTTGGTATAGGATCTAGGGCCCAATTCAGGCTGGGCGGACGATGGCGATTGAGTTCAAGGGCAGTCACTTCGAGCGTGACGTGATCCTGTGGAGGGTGCGCTGGTAAGTGGCGTATCCGCTCAGCTACCGCCAGATCGAAGAGATGATGCAGGAGCGCGGTGTGGAGGTCGATCACTCGACCTTGCATCGCTGGGTTCTCAGATATGTGCCGCTGTTGGAGAAGGCGTTCCTTGGACGCAAGCGCCCGGTGGGTGACAGCTGGCGGATGGACGAGACCTACGTGCGGATCAAGGGAGCCTGGAAGTATCTATATCGTGCGGTCGACACGGCCGGCGCCACGGTGGACTTCCTTTTGACCGCTAAGCGCGACCGTAAGGCGGCGCTGCGCTTCCTGTGCAAGGCCGCCAGCCGGCATGGGATCCCCCGCACGATCACCATCGACAAGAGCGGTTCCAACATCGCGGCGATCGACAGCTACAACGCCGAGCATGACGCTGGGATCAAGACCCGCCAAGTCAAATACCTCAACAACATCGTTGAACAGGACCATCGGGCGGTCAAACGGATGACCAGGCCGATGCTCGGCTTCAAGCGTTTCTGGTCGGTAGCAGTCACCCTCGCCGGCATCGAGATCATGCATATGATCCGCAAGGGCCAGTTGCGCTCCACAGGAAAGTTGCGTCCAGCACAGCAGTTTTATTCCCTCGCAGGATAATCCACTCCGCAGTTCCGGCGCCTACCTCATCCACCGTCAAAGTTTGCGACAGAACCCCCAGAGCGGTAGCGCGGCGGATGGCAGAACTGGATGCCGTTGTCGGTCAGAACGGTGTGGATGCGATACGGAACGGCATCGATCAAGGCATCCAAAAACGCCACTGCGCTTCGTCGGTCTGCTGTCTGCGCTAGATGCGCGATAGCGAACTTCAAGGTCCGGTCGATGGCAACGAACAGATACAGCTTGCCCTCGCCGGTACGCACCTCGGCAATATCGACGTGGAAAAAGCCGATCGGGTAGATCTTGAACATCCGCTTGCCGGGTTTGTCGCCCTCAAGTATCCGCCCGGCGAGTGACGTCTTGCTGGAATAAGCGGATGCCGATCTGCTTAGCCTCATGGTGAACACAGCAGATGAGGCTGCCACAGTGGCAGCCACTCAGGCAGCTTCGATGCATCGGATCGAGATCGTCAGCGATCGACGTCGGGCCCATGATCCAGCGTTTCGCGCGCATGTGGTTGCGAACTCCTACGTACCCGGCACCCGGATACGAGAACTGGCGGCCAGACACGGGATCTACACAAGCCTTGTCTACCGGTGGCGCCGCGAGCGGGTGGTAGCCGCGGTAGTAAAGACACGATCCGCGTTGCGGCTTGTTCCGGTTCAACTCGTTGACGAGCTGCGTGCTGCCGGGAAACAACCCGACCAATCACGCCCACTACCGCCGCCGACACCGAAAGCAGCGGCAAAGCCTGCATTGATCGAGATCGAGTTTCCGGGCGGCCGCACACCGCTATTACCAGCACGTATAGCCACCATCGACGGTCAGCACGCTCCCTGTACAGTAGCTCGCCGCATCACTCGCCAGAAACAGGACGGCTGACGCAATCTCACGAGGATCCGCAAAACGTTTCATAGGCGTCATGTCAATGTTCATCTCGTGGATCTGCCGATCGTCGCGGATCCCTTGCGTCTGGTCCGTCATGGTATAGCCGGGTGCCACCGCATTCACGCGGACATTGTGCTCGGCCCACTCGACGGCCAGCGCCTTGGTTATCTGATGCACCCCAGCCTTGCTCGCCATGTAATGGGCAGCGAGGAACGAACGATTGATGATTATACCCGACATCGAGCCGATATTGACAATCGAGCCGGCGCCACACTGGATCATGTGCCGCCCGAATGCTCGCGAGCACCAAAAGACCGAGTTCGTGTTTATCTCGATCATACGACGCCACTCGTCATCGGAGATGTCGAGAGACCTGTTCAGGCAACCGACACCAGCGTTGTTGACGAGAATGTCCACGCGTCCCAACCGATCGATGACACGCCCAGCAACACTGTTGGCAGCTGCGGAGTCGGTAACATCCAAAGGTATCGAGATGGCCTCGATGCCTTCCTGCGCCAGAAGGCTGGCGGCGGCTTCGCTGCTGTCGACCCGGAGGTCGGAAATGACGACCCGCGCACCGGCCTGACCGAGCGCGCGGGCGATCTCTAGGCCGATGCCGCGTCCGCTTCCCGTCACGAATGCGACCTTACCGTCGAGCTTGAAGCGATTAAGGATCACACAGCTCTCCTTGTTGTCGCCGTGACCACTTTCTGGCTCTGGCGATCGTTGAATCTACCATGAATTCAGCGCCGGTCGTTCAGGTGAAAATCCTTACAACTTTCTTCCCCTCCGGCTTCTTTACATTTGCAAGGTTCGCTTCCATATGTCAAGAAGGTTCGCCGGTGCCGCGGTGGGATCGGCAAGTCGAACGGCATCCTTAAAGTAAGCGACAAGGTGTTTGTGAGGGACGGTGGACAGGAGATACGATCGTAAAATCAATCGCATCCGGCGCGGTGATTACGAAGTGGGCGACTTCATTATCGCTGACGCCAAGGACGCGGACCTATCCGGTGGGGTCGTCGTCACCGGTCCCACGAGAGACGCGCTTGGTGCCAGGACAGGATGGCGGTCCCGGCCCCAATTCCTGCAGGCGATTGAGCGTATCGTCGCAGATGATGTCATCGATATCATGCTGCTATCGACGTCTAATCTGCAGCAGCTTGATCGGTCCGGAGCGTTCGACGGGTCCGACGTGCAGCCCGCGTATCGAGCTAACGACCCGAGCGATGTCTGGGGCGGGATCCGCGGTGCTACTTATTGCGCATCGGCCTCAAGTCCATACCAATCAGCCGACCTGTCCCTGACAGACAGTCTTAAAACGCTCGCACTTTTTTCGATTACATTTAACAACTCATTGCACGACGACCTGCGGTCGCTGGAGGCATTCGCGGCATTCCGCAGCGGTGCGCGCGCCAGTGGACAGCGTTACTTCCTGGAAGTATTCAATCCGAACATCGAATGTGGCATCGCGCCCAACGACATTTCGGCCTATGTCAATGATTGCATCCTGCGCACCCTGGCCGGACTGAGATCGGAAGAACGTCCTGAGTTCCTCAAGATCGTTTTCAACGGCGCAAGGGCGCTGGATGAGCTTGTCCACCATGACCCGTCGCTCATCGTCGGCATCCTCGGCGGCGGCGCCGGCACCTCCCGTGACGCATTCGAACTCGTAGCGCAAGGCGAACGATATGGTGCACGTGTAGCGCTGTTCGGTCGCAAGATCAACTTCGCCGAGGATGAGGTTCTTTTCATTGGATTCCTCCGTAAGGTCGCCGACCGCGTGATGACGCCGGTCGATGCCGTCAAGGGTTACCACGACGCTCTCCGGCACTGCGGCAGACAAGCCGATCGCTCGCTCGATGACGATCTGGTGCTGTCGTCAGGCCCTCTGCGCCAGGCGGCAAACCAATAGACCGGGACTGCGATCCGTGATGACTGATTCGAAATTGTGGCTAGACCAGGAAGGCGGACGAAGCAATGCTTAAGAAGGCGATCAACGATCCCGAAGACATTGTCGACGAAGTGATCCAAGGCATCGTCTTTGCTTCGCACGGTCGAGTGAGAAGCGAGCCCAAGTCACGCGTGATCTTGCGGATGGAACTCGACGAAGGCCGGCCGATGCTGCTGATCGGCGGCGGAAGCGGGCACGAGCCGATGTACGCGCAGTTCGTGGGACCTGGCTATGCCGACGCCGTGGCGGTCGGCAACGTATTCGCCGCACCTACTCCGAATACCATCCTGGCGGGGATGCGGGCGATTGATCGCGGCCAGGGCGTGTTACTAGCCTATGCGAACTTCGCCGGTGACAACATGAACTTCGACGTAGCCGCAGAGATGGCGGAAGATCTCGGCATAAGGACTATGACCGTCCGCGCGATGGACGACATCGCGCTACCCGTTTCGGCAGGGCGTCGTGGCATGGCCGGAATCTTCTTTCTCGTCAAGATCGCGGGCGCCGCCTGTGCCTCGGGGCGTGACCTTGACGCGGCCTGCGCCATCACCACAAGGGCGCGCAACGAGACGAGGTCTCTTAGCGTCGCCTTTCGGCCAGGCTCGCTGCCTGAGACCGGCGAGCCGACATTTTCGATCGCCGATGATGAGATTGAGATCGGCGCAGGCGGACATGGTGAGAGAGGCATTGAGACCCGCAAGGTCATGCCGGCCGACAAGCTGGTCGAACTCATGCTTGAACGCCTGATTGACGACTTCGCCCTGTCGCGCGGCCATCGGGTCGCCCTTCTCGTTAACGATTCCGGTGCGACGACGATGATGGAGCTGCTCATCGTCAACCGGCGTGTTCACGAAGTTCTAGAAGGTATTGGCGTCACGGTCGTCGACACCTGGATCGGCCCCTATGTCACCACGCAGGAGATGGCTGGTTTCTCAATCGCTATGCTCCGCCTCGACGACGAAATCGAACACCTACTTGCAGTAGCTTGCAAGAATGAAACCTTCTTGAGGCCATGATATGACCGGCTTGAGCTTGCAAGACCTGCGCATTGCCCTCATAGCAGCCGCACAGACCGTCATCGACAGCCAGGACATGCTGACGAAGGCCGATCAGGCGATCGGCGACGGCGACCACGGACTGGGAATGGCGCGCGGCTTTAAGGCGTTCCGCGACGTCCTGGAGATCAACTCCTACCCGGACGTGCCGGCGATGCTGAAGGCAGCCGGGCAGGCGATCATGATGACGAGCGGGGGCGCGTCAGGCGTGATTTTCGGCACGCTGTTCATGGGTGCCGCGAAACCGGTCACCGGAACCGTCCTCGACGGTAAAGGTTTGGCCGCGGCCCTGGTAAGCGGCCTCGAAGCTGTGAGGGCGCGTGGAAAGGCGAACGTTGGAGACAAGACTATGGTCGATGCGCTCGCCCCGGCTGCCGGGGCAGCGCTCGTCGCCTCCGAGCGCACCAGCGTCTTCGCCGAAGTGGCCTACAGCGCAGCAGCAGCCGCCGAAGCGGGACTGGAGGCGACGAAAGCCATGGTCGCGACAACGGGGAAGGCCAAGGGTTTGGGGGAGCGAGCGATCGGCTTCATCGACCCGGGCGCTTTGACCCTGTCCTTATTCCTGCGGTCTTTCGCGTGTGCGGCAGCTGGATCGGGCAGCGTCGCACCATAATGATGGCGATGCATGGCAATCCACCTGGGAGGTGGGCGTGCTTACGTCTCTGCGTCCTTGGCCAGGAGGCTTGTCGCAGCGGCATGGTCGATGACCAGACGGTTGATCGAGCCGCCCCTGAGCGCAGCCAGGGTCGGGACCACCTTCTCCAAACCGCAGACAACCAGCAGGATATCGGCGATCTCCTTCAACTCGATCAGCGTGATTCCGATCATTCGATCATCGAGAATGCCGAGGACCGGTTGGCCGGCAGCGTTCATGAACCGCATGGCCATGCTGCCGACAGCGCCTCTCGCGCGGTAATCGCCGATGGCCTGTGTTGATGACACGCCAAGCGTGTATGCGGCCATCGATAGATCACACGGGCTCAGGGACAGAACCGCCTTGTTGCATTGCCTCAGTTCCGCGAGCTGCTGCTGGATGATTGGCTCTCGTTTCAGGGCAGTCGCAAGATCAGCGTTGCTGCAGATGGCTGGTGCGACCAATGTCACACAATGGCCCGATAGCTTGCGGGCGATCTCGAGAGTACAGGCCTCGGCCGACTGAACGACCGGGTTGGCCAGCGATCCGATCAACTGTCGGACAACCACGTTTTCGACCGTATGGACCGGCATGAACTTGGACACCAGAGAAACCGTTTCACCGCATGAAACGCCGAGCTGATCGCCTGGACGGAGGCTGTCGGCCAACACGTAGCCTGCTGCCGTGCACACCGCCTTCAACAGGTCTCCACCCGCCAGATCGGGCTCGTCGACAATATGGACGTCCGTGAGCTTGAAGCGCGTCCTCAACTTGCTCGACAACTGGTGAACCTTGAAATGTCCGGGCTGCAGACGGATCTCAAACAGCCGGCGTTCCTTCGCCTGTTTCAGGTAGGAAAGAACCGTAGGACGCGAGACCGACAACTTCTTGGCGATCTCACCCTGGCTGAGGTCATCGATGTAGTACATCCAGATGACCTCGGAAAGCTGCCGGTCACTGATCTCCTTACCTCTGAGCATGATCATCCTCTCGTGAACGTTCTCTAACTTCGATTGTCCGGCGATCGGTCCGCCGGAGTAGTGACTTGATATGGCATATCAGATTGCACGGCTCGACCACCAACCACAGGGTTTAAGACACAAGGTTCGAGTCTTTACACTTGTAAGTCCGCCGTGCGTATGTAAACTCACACGGTATGCATTCGCATGGCGTGAGCACAACTGACGCCCGCCGATCGGCGGATCCAGGCTCATGTAAGCATGTAGACGTCATCGACTTGCCTGAAGCCCTCTGGGAGTAAAATCATGGTTGATCATCGTGACATGAAATATGTCGAGGTGCTCGGCTCGAAGATCGCCTATGTTGATACCGGTGGTCATCATAAAAAGCCAGTCGTCCTGTTCCAGCACGGCAATCCGACGTCGTCTTATTTATGGCGCGATGTAATTCCGCACGTCGCGCCGCACGCGCGCTGCATAGCCGCCGATTTGATCGGATTCGGCTATTCGGACAAACCGGATATCGCCTATCGCGTAGAGGATCACGCACGCTACTTCGAGTCGTTTATCGAAGCGCTCTCCATCGAAGACGTCGTGTTGGTTCTGCACGATTGGGGTTCGGCGCTGGGGCTGGACTGGGCGCGGCGGCACGAAAAGCGTGTCCGAGGCCTCGTGTTGATGGAGTTCATCCCGCCGATCCCGACCTGGGGAGACATGCTCCCGAAGGTCGCCCAGGCTTTCCGCTGCTTCCGAGACCCGGTGCAGGGTCGCAAGATGGTCGTCGACGAGAACGGCTTCGTCGAGCAGACGCTGCCCGGAGATGTCGTCGGCGGCCTGTCCGAGGAAGTCATGGAGGTCTATCGAGCACCATTTCTCGATCCCGCCCATCGCGAACCAGTCTATCGCTTTCCCAACGAGTTGCCGATCGCGGGTCTACCCGTCGACGTCTGGGCGATGGCGACCGCCTATCATAACTGGCTGCTCGGTAACGATGTGTCGAAACTGTTTTTCTGGGTTGAGCCGGGCGCGCTTATCCCGGCCGAGCGTGGTGCTTGGTATGCGGAGCATCTCCGCAATTGCCGCTCGGTCGCTCTCGGTGCCGGCGAGCACTTTCTCCAGGAGAACCACGCCGATATTATCGGACAGGAGATCACACAGTGGCTTCTGACGCTCCGCTAAAACTAATCGCCGCGATAGTGTTCGACAGAGTCGATGCGAATGGCCCTGATTAGGGAAAGACGAGTGGATAGCAGTGCAATCATTCACGTTTCATACCGTTCAGGCAATTCACGTAGCACCGGGACTGGCTGCGAAGCTTCCCGCCAAACTGGCGTTGTCGCTCGGCAGCCGAGTGCTCGTCGTGACCGACGCGTCGATCCGTCGGCTCGGGCTGCTCGACCCATTTATCGCCTGCCTCTCGGCTGCCGGGGCTGATTTCGCGGTCTTCGACGGCGTCTTCGCCGATCCGCCGGAGGATAACATCCATGCGGCCGTCGCGCTGGCGGTGGACTTTCCGGCGACAGGTATCGTCGGCTTTGGCGGGGGCTCGGCGATGGATGTCGCCAAGGTCGTGGCGCTGATCGCCGGGAGCGGTCAGACGCTCGATCAGGTCTACGGAATGCATGTGGCTACCGGGCCTCGGCTTCCCCTAATGCTCGTCCCTACAACGGCCGGCACCGGCTCGGAGGTGACGCCGATCGCGATCATCACCGCCGATGGCGTCAAAAAGGGCGTGATCTCCCAGCACCTGCTTCCCGACATCGCGATTCTGGACGCGGAGCTGACGATCGGACTGCCGCCAGCGGTGACCGCGATGACTGGCCTCGACGCAATGGTCCATGCAATTGAGGCCTTCGCCTCGGCATCGCCCAACAGGAACCCGGTTTCGCAGGGTCTGGCGAGACAAGCGCTGCGCCTCCTGGGCACCAATTTGCGTCGCGTCGTCGCGGACGGAACCCTGATCGATGCCCGTGCCTCGATGCTTCTCGGGTCGTTGCTGGCCGGGCAGGCGTTCGCGAACTCTCCGGTCGCGGCCGTGCACGCACTATCCTATCCGATCGGCGGACAGTTCCACATCCCGCACGGTCTCTCGAACGCGCTCGTCCTACCGCATGTTCTGCGGTTTAATCTACCGAACGCGACCGAGGACTATGCCGCGATCGCGGCCGACGCTTTTCCCGACCTCGCCACCGTGCCGCACGCCGAGCGGGGTCTGGCGCTGATCGAGGCGCTGGTCGCCCTCATAGGAGACGTCGGGCTTCCCACGACGCTCGAAGCTGTCGGGATCCCGGAAGGAAGCCTCGAAAGCATGGCCGACGAAGCCATGCAACAGACCCGTCTGCTCGTGAACAATCCCCGTCCCGTCACGCGCGAGGACGCCCTGCGGATCTACCGTGCAGCGTACAGTTGATCGCCCGAGACACTTCCGAAACGCAACACTGGAGAACAACCGTCATGTCGACCGCCACTACCGAAAAGCTAGCCCGTATCTTCGACGGCCCCTATTATCTCAGCATTGCCGGCAAGCTGGTCGAAGCGAAGTATAGCTTCGACGTCTTCAACCCCGCAACGGGTGAGATTCTGGCGAAGGCGCCCGCAGCAAGCCCGGCACAGCTCGACGAGGCAATCGCTGCGGCCAAGACCGCGTTCAAGAGCTGGTCGACTCTCGGCTATGACGAGCGTGAGACGTATCTGAACGCTTATGCGGATGCCCTTGAAAAGAGCCGCGACGAGTTAGCCCGTCTTCTGACCGCGGAACAGGGCAAGCCGCTTAAGACCGGAGCCGAGCCGGAAATCGATCAATCGATCTCCTACATCCGCCAGATCGCGGCGCGGCGCGTTCCGATCGAGATCGTAGAGGAGACCGATACGCATTGTGTCGAGCTGCACCATCCGCCGCTGGGCGTAGTCGGTGCGATAACGCCATGGAATTTCCCGGTCGTGCTGGCCCTGTGGAAGGTGGCGCCGGCGCTGATCACCGGCAACACCATCGTCATAAAGCCGTCGCCGTTCACGCCGCTCTCGACGCTGCGCTTCGGCGAGATCGCTCAGGGCGTGCTGCCGCCCGGCGTGCTTTCTGTCGTTTCGGGTGGGAATGAGCTGGGCACACAAATGACGGCTCACCCTGACCTCGCGAAGATCAGCTTCACCGGCTCGACCGCGACGGGTAAGGAGGTGATCCGCTCGACCGCCGACACGGTCAAGCGTCTGACCCTGGAGATGGGCGGGAACGACGCGGCGATCGTACTGCCCGATGCTGACTGGAAATCGATCATTCCGCAGCTGTTTTGGGGAGCGGTCGGCAATTCGGGACAGTGGTGTGTCGGCATCAAGCGCCTCTACGTCCACCGCTCCGTGCACGAGGAGTTCGTTGCGGCGTTCGTCGACTATGCAAAGCAACAGAAGATGGGCGACGGCCTCGATCCGGATGTCACGATCGGTCCCGTGCAAAACAAGATGCAGTTCGAAAAGGTCAAGACCCTCCTCGACGACATCAAGGCCAACGGTCAGAAGATTGCCCTCGGCGGCGAGATCGACGAGCGCCGTCCGGGCTACTTCATTCCCGTCACGGTGATCGACAACCCACCCGAGGCTGCCAGGATCGTGCAGGAAGAGCAGTTCGCCCCGATCGTACCGATTGTCATGTATGATGACGTCGAGGATGCCATAGGCCGTGCCAACGACACTCCTTTTGGGCTCGGAGGCTCGGTCTGGGGCCGCGACACCCGCGCGGCGGTGGCCGTCGCCAACAGGCTGGAGACGGGCATGGTATGGGTTAACGAGATCCACACCCAGGGCGTGGACATCCCCTTCGGCGGCCACAAGCAATCCGGGCTCGGAACCGAGCATGGCAGGGAGGGGCGCCTGCTTTTTACCAATGCAAAGACCGTGCTGGTCCACAAGTAGCCAAGCAAGATGGTGCGCGGACGCCCAATCGGTTGAAGCAAGGTGCAAGGGGAGTTGCCGGAAATGGATATTCTGCAAACGCTCAGGACTGACGGCTGGCTGAGGGAAGACAACGCGATCGGAGGAGCGTGGCTAGGTGCCGACAGCGGTGAGAGCCACGAGGTCGCCAACCCGGCGACCGGACAGGTGGTCGGCACGATCGCCTGGTCCGGCGCTGCCGAGACTAGGGCGGCGATCGACGCGGCCCAGGGCGCCTTCGCAACTTGGTCCACTACCACGGCCGAAGAGCGGGCCGGCGCGTTGTCTCAAATGGCGACCATCATCCGAAGCAATGCCGATCTGCTGGCGTCTATGCTCACGATCGAGCAGGGCAAACCGCTTGCCGAGGCACGCGGCGAAATTCTTCTCGGCGCCAACTACGTCCAATGGTTCGCTGAGGAGGCCCGCCGAGTCAACGGCGAGATCATTCCCTCTCCTTGGAAAGGACGCCAAATCCTGGTCACGCGTGAGCCGGTCGGGGTCGTTGCCGCAATCTCGCCATGGAACTTTCCGTTCCTGATGCTTTCGCGAAAGATCGCGCCGGCGTTGGCGGCCGGATGCACCGTGGTCGTAAAGCCGGCGGATCTGACGCCGTTCTGTGGCCTCCTGTGGGCAGTTCTTGCTGAGAAGTCTGGCGTCCCGGCCGGCGTCGTCAACGTGGTGACCGGGGATGCGGCGACGATCGGGGGCGAGATGACCGCAAATCCCCTGGTCCGTAAGCTCACTTTTACCGGCTCGACCCGTGTCGGAAAGCTGTTATACCAGCAGTCGGCCGCGACGATGAAGAAGCTGTCAATGGAATTGGGCGGGAATGCCCCCTTCATCGTGTTTGACGATGCCGATCTAGATCGCGCGGTCGATGGCGCGATTGCTGCCAAGTATCGCAACTCCGGCCAGACCTGCGTCTGCGTAAACCGCTTCTACGTACAGCACGGGATCCACGACGCTTTCGCGGCGCGCTTGGCCGAGCGTGTGCGCACGCTCAAGGTCGGCGATGGGTTCGAGACCGGGGTCCAGCAGGGACCGCTCATCAACGAGGCCACTGTCCGGAAGGTCGCAATCCATGTCGAGGACGCCGTGGCGAAGGGAGGTAAGGTCCTGGTGGGGGGCAAGCGTCACGAGCTGGGGGGCACCTTTTACGAGCCGACCGTCATCACAGATGCATCCAACGATATGTTAGTCGCTCGTGAAGAGACCTTCGGGCCGCTCTCGGCACTGTTCCGCTTCCGTGACGAGCAAGAGGCTATTGATGCGGCCAACGCGACCGAATATGGTCTGGCTGCCTATTTCTACACCACAAATCTTGCACGCGCGTTCCGCGTCGCGCGAGTGCTCCAGACTGGCATGATCGGCATCAATGATGGCCTTATCACGACCGAGGTAGCACCCTTCGGCGGCATCAAGGATAGCGGGATTGGCCGTGAGGGATCTAGCAACGGTATCACGGAGTATCTCAACCTTAAATATCTTAGTGTAGGTGGCCTGTAGACGCGTCTCGACAAGCCGTGGACGAGCACACCCACATGTCAAGTCAGGTCCGGGATACGTGCGAAACTCGTCATAGATCTATGCGCACCGGCAGGCGGTGGCTATGTTGCATAGCGTGCGACTTTCTGGTCTGTTTTAACGCCAATGACGCCCAATGCCTCGCTGCTAATGCGGCCGTTGAAGCGCTCCACCATGGCATTGGTTTGTGGCGTTCGCGGCTTGGTATGGCGATAGTGCGCGCCTAGGCTCGCGCATACCTTTGCGAAGGCCGGCGTGAAGCTGCTGCCGTTATCGGTCAGGACGTGGGTGAGCGAAAAGGGAAAAGCAGTGGCCGCTTCGCGGAGGAAGGCGATGGCGCCCTTTTCGGTTTCGTTATCCTTGACGGCTAGATTAACCGAGGGTGAGCATCGATCGATAGCCACATAGAGATACCGTTTGTGTCTTTCGGCATATTCGTCTGAAGCTTTGGCAGATGCTCAATGTCAATATGCACGAAGCCAAGGTCGTATTCGGGACGTTCCATAGCCTTTGGTGGGCTGTTCAGATGAGGGCTTAGGTCTGCGATTGAGAGCGGCCGCCTTGAGGATACGCCAGATACTGTCGCGATTGAGGTGTGGCAGGAAGTGGCAGACGACGAAAGTCAGATCATCCAGAGGAAAGTTGGTATCACGTCGCATGGTGCAGACGATTGCACGCTCTTCATCAGTCGCCTTCCAGGGAAGTCGGTGCGGGCGCGTCGAGTGATCGAGGCAGTCAGCGGCACCTCGCTTGCGCCACTTGCGTATCGTTTCGGCGCTGATGCCGTAGCGCCTGGCCACAGTGCTACTCGGCTCCGTGGATCGGGCGATCTCAATACGGGTGGCGGGTGTGGTACAGGCTTGCGGATGGATCTGCGGCATGCGTCACCTGTGTCCGGTTACAGCGGCAAGGCGGTTAAACCTGTAGGCATAGTCCTGCATCGCCAACCCTACCGGATCCCAACAATATTCCGCAACCAAACAACTTAGCACTATAGTTGCATTCTGCGTTTACTGTAGTGCTAGTCGGAGCGGTTTAATTCGGATGAACCCTTCGCGGGGCCGGACAAGGCGGGCCGAAGCGTCGCAGCTGCCAAGTCCAGGAAGGCCCGAGTTTTCAGTGGCAGGTTCGCGTGGCCTGCATGGAGCAGGTTCACCGGTAGTGGCGCGGCTTCAAATTCCTTCAGCACGACCCGTAGCGCGCCCGCCCTTACGGCCAGGGCGACTTGGTAGGAGGCTACTTGTGTCAGGCCCACACCGGCAACAGCGGCATCGATGGCCGCCTCGGCCGTGTTAACCGACAGCCGGGGGCATATCGGTACGTCTATACTCATTCCCGACCCAGGACTGACGAAGCTCCATACCGACGGCCTGTCCAGGCAGTCGAACGTGATGCAACCAATCCGCTGCAGGTCGCCAGGAGTGCGAACTTTGTCCGCCCGAGCGAGGTAGCCTGGGCTGCCGCACACCACCCGGCCGACCATACCCACACGTACAGCCAACAGAGCGCTATCGGCCAGCACCCCAATCCGAACGGCGACATCGACACCATCGTCGATCAGGTCGGCGTTGCGGTCTGTAAGCATGAGTCGCACCCGTACATCCGGAAAGGCCGCGAGATATTCGTGCACCACCGGCAGCACGTGCATACGGCCGAGCATGATTGGGGCCGACACTACTAGTTCCCCCCGGACGGCCGCGTGCTCGCCCGCCGCAGTGCGACCAGCGGCCAGCACGTCGTCGAGGATTCCCCGGGCGGCTGAGAGGTAGGCCGTGCCCACCGGGGTCAGCGCCAGCTTTCGGGTCGAGCGGACCAGCAGGGGCGTGCCAAGATGGGCTTCAAGCTCCGACAATTTGCGGCTGATTGTCGGCAGCGATAGGCCCAGCCGCTTCCCCGCTGCAGAGAGGCTTCTCGCCTCAGCAGTCGCGACAAAGGCCGACATCGCGTCCAGGAGGTCCAATATATTGTTCCAATCTTTAAAACATTCATTTGCAGTATTGCGTAATTGTCCTGAACAACGGAAGGGGCCACTCTTTTCAATACCTTTTGCGCAAAGGACGCCTCATGCCACGTATCGCACTTCCTGCTCCCTACACCATCCCGGAGGCGTCCCGCCCGATCCTGGACGCGATTGGCAAGCAGCTCGGGTTCGTGCCCAACATGTTCCATACAGCCTCGATCAGTCCGGCCGTCCTGGTGGCCATGACGGGGTTTTCGGCGGCGCTGTCTAGGACACTCGACGTGAAGACGCGCGAGCGGATTGCCCTTGCGATATCTGCGGCGAACAAATGTGGCTATTGCCTCGCGGCGCACACCTACGTGGGTGTCAATATGGCGAAGCTGACGGTAGAAGAGATAATGCTGAACCGTCAGGGCGGCTCCTCAGACTCGAAGGCTGATGCGGCCGTGCGCTTCGCCGTGGCGGTTGCTGAGAGCCGAGGGCGAGTGGGTGATGCCGAGATTGCGGCGGTGAACGCAGCAGGATTCAGTGAGGCACAGGTGCTGGAGATCGTCGCCGTTGTGGCCCTGAGCCTCTTGAATAACCTGGTTAACAACGTGGCCCGCCCCGAGATCGACTTCCCCTTCCAGGGCGCGAAGGCAGCCGCCGCCTGAACGGGCCTGCTGCCAAGGATACCATCAGGGAGACGGACGATGACCTTGCAATTCGATAACCCGGCCGCCATCGCCCCGCCGCAGGGCGCTTACAGCCATTCGGTAGAGGTGCCTCCCGGGGCTGGGCTGATCTTTTTGTCGGGCCAAGTGCCGACCGGACTGGATGGAAAGGCGCCAGTTACCCTCGCGGAGCAGGCGGATCTGGTGTTCGCGAACATTGTCGCCGTTCTAGCGGCAAAGAGCATCGGACCAGATGCCATTATCAAACTCACCACGTTTCTGATTGAGCCCGATACTGGACGTTCCGTGCCGCAGGCCCGTGCAAAGCATTTCGCCACTCATCGGCCGGCATCCACTATCATGTACGTCAAGGGCCTCATGAACCCCGCGTGGAAGATTGAGGTCGAAGTGATCGCCATGGCTCGCCCGGCCGCACAGGCCCACAACACCATTAAGGACAAACCATGAGTGGAAAGACGCGCATCGCCCACGTAGCGGGACTGCGAGCTGCGATCCAGAACAAGCCACCACTCGTGACGTCCAACAAGGCACGGGCGAAGCGGGGTCTCCCGCCGCAGCTGAACGCGGAGGGGAGCGCAGCGCCCTTCGACGCGCTGCGCACCCAGCGCCTGGCAGCCCCGGCCACGATCTATGTTGAGCAATTTTTCGGACCATCCCCTGGAGGACGGGGGTCCGGTAGATGCCGTAATGAGCTTGCACCGTGGCTGACATCCGGAGCGGGTCTCTTCCAAAATGGTGGCACAACACGGACCTGAGCAGCTCGGGTCCGTCCATCAGGAGGGCGGTCATGGAACATCATGGTTGGATCGACGTATCACTGGAGTTGAGCAGCCTGTGCGTGCTGGATGTGACCGGAAAGGTCGTTCGAGAAGCGAAAGTCGCAAGTGAACCGGAGGCACTGGTCGCGTTCCTGCGCAGCCTCGGGGTTACCACCGTCCGCGTTGGCTTTGAGGCAGGACCGTTGTCGCAGTGGCTGTATGACGGGCTTCAGGCGGCGGGCTTCGAGACGATCCTGCTCGAGACGCGTCACGTCAAAGCGGCACTATCGGCGATGGCAATTAAGACCGACCGCCGTGACGCCTGTGAGATTGCGCAACTCCTACGCATGAGATGGTATCGTCCGGTGCATCGTAAATCGGTCCCGTCCCAGCACGTCCGGGTACTCCTCGCTGCGCGCAAGCAGATGCAACCCTTGCGTGGGCTGCTACGCGGCTTCGGCCTCAAGGTTGGCAAGGTGAGCCGCGGCCGATTGGCGATCCGCATCCGGGAGCTGGTCAGCGGCCACACGATGCTGGAACGGATTGCTAAGCCGATGCTGACAGCGCGGGAGACGCTCTGGCGCGAGTTCGCCAAGTTGCACCGCGAGGTCCTGGCGATCGTCAAGGAGGACAGGGTCTGTTGGCAGCTGATGACGGTGCCAAGTGTCGGTGCCCTAGTGTCGCTGACCTATCGCGCTGGCGTCGATGACCCGGCACGATTTGCCAAATCGAATCGGTCGGCGCCTTCTGCGGCTTGACGCCCAAGCGCTACTAATCCGGCGAGATGGACGCCACTGGCGCCGTCACGAAAGTCGGCGACGCCAGCGTGAAAACAGCGTTGCACGACGTAGCCAACGCATTGCTGACGCGAGCGACCAGATTCAGCACGTTCAAGCGCTGGGCGCTCGACGTCGCCAAGCGGCGGGGCATGCGGAGGGCGAAGGTGGCGCTGGCACGCAAGCTCGCCACCGTGCTGCATCGGATCTGGGCGGACGGGACGGAGTTCGTCTGGGGCAAGGACCCAGCCGCGGCAGCAGCCGCATAACGCCAAGGAGGCAGACAGTTCGGAGCAGGGCCAACGAGGCTCAGCTCCCACGATGTCCAGTCGCCGGGACGCGGAGATGGTGAAGCAGGTTCCGCTGCAGTGACTGGGAGAGATCCTGAGACTACGCCCGGTAGATTGCTCCGCCACTCCCTCTGACAGCATGAAGTGGCGGTCTCGCGCCGACCACGGACAGAAGCACGAAACCGGCGACTGGACCCACTTAAGGGTTGACGACCAAAGGCCCATTACAGAATCAGCGGAACCGAAAGTGCAGTTAAGACCAGCTCTGCTCCAAATGGGTCTAGACCCCGCGAGGGGCGAGGTTCCGGAAGCCTGAATCGAGCCTAATGGGACAGCTGCGAAAGCGCTCTGAGCACACGAGTTGCGTAGGCCCATCAAGTCCAAAATCACCTCTCGTCCAACTCGTAGTATGCTGCCGCGCCGAAGGCGTAAGCGTATTTTGGAAGTTGGCGAACGAACCCGTGCCGGTCAGCATGAGGAGGGCAACGCCTAAACCGGCTTGGATGACCCAAACGATGTCGCCATACGTTGGGGAAAGCGGGCCGCCACCTCCGCGTGAAGTACAGCCATTCCACAAGTCGCGAGCCCAAGCACAGCTGCGGGCGTCATGTCGCGGCAGCCGTCGGGCATCCGAAGGAAATACAATTTGAAGGCCGACATAGGGAGGCTTGTATTGCAGGTCGCGGCAATAACTGCGTATTCCGACGCAAAGCAGCCGGCGATTCCGATCCATTCCAGCCACTGATTCCGACGGAAGCCAGCCACTGATTCCGATGCATTCCAGCCACCCCTGAGGGGGCTTGGGGTGGCGCGGTTCGCGAGCAGTCATCCACCGACGGCACGGTGGCTCTCCAATGATCGGGGAGCGCCATGCCAGGCCAGAGACTGCCAATGCGTCAGGTTCGAGAAGTCCTCCGCCTCAAACACGTCTGCGGCCATAGCGGGCATCAGATCGCCACCATCGTGGGCGTCAGCCGCTACACTGTGGCCGAGTACCTGCGCCGTGCCGGCGTGGTTGGCATCACCTGGCCGGTGCCGGCGGCGCTCGACGACGTGGCGCTGGAGCGCAAGCTGTTCACCCCGCCGTTCACATCCGAGCCGGGACGGCCACAGCCCGACTGGGCACGCATACACGGCGAGCTCCGCCGCCCCGGCGTGACCCTGATGCTGCTCTGGGAAGAGTATCGAGCTGGGCAACCGGATGGGTATGGCTACAGCCGTTTCTGTGATCTGCATGCCAGTTGGCGCGGCCGACTGTCGCCGACGATGCGGCAGACCCATCCAGCCGGCGAGCGCATGTTTGTTGATTAAGCCGGCCAGACAGCCGAGGTGATCGACGGTGCCACGGGCGAGGTCAGGCGGGCGCACGTCTTCGTGGCGGTGCTGGGTGCATCCAATTTCACCTACGCGGAAGCGCGGTGGACGCAGTCGCTGCCTGATTTAATCGGTTGCCACGTCGGCGCGTTCGCCAGCCTTGGCGGCGCCGCGCGACAGATCGTCTGCGACAATCTTAAAGCCGGCGTCACCGCGGCCAGCCGCTACGAGCCGGGGATCAGCCGCACCTACCAGGACATGGCGACCCACTACGGCACCGCGATCCTGCCGGCCCGGGTGCGCAAGCCCCGCGACAAGGCCAAAGTCGAGGTTGCCGTCCAAGTCGTTCAACGCTGGGTGCTGGCCCGGCTACGCAACCGTTGGTTCTTCTCCTTGCCAGAGCTGAACGGCGCGATCCGCGAGTTGATCGCCGACCTGAACAACCGGCCCATGCGCCATCTTGGCACCACCCGCCGCGCGCTGTTCGAGGCGATCGAGCGCGACGCTCTGCTGCCCATGCCTGTTGATCCGTATGCCTACGCGGAATGGCGACGCTGCCGAGCAGGGCTGGACTACCACGTCGAGGTGTATGGCCATTTCTACTCAGTGCCCTATCGCCTGACGCGCGAGGTGATCGAGGCCCGCGTCACCGACCAGACCATCGAGCTGTTCCACCAGAACAACCGCGTGGCTTGCCACGTCCGCAATCCACGGCAGCATCGGCACACCACGATCGCCGAGCATATGCCGAGCTCCCATCGGCGCCACGCCGAATGGACGCCGACCCGGCTGCTCCGTGAGGCTGAGGCGATCGGCTCGTCCACCATCGCGCTGGTCGAGCTCATCCTGGCCGCCAAGCCGCATCCCGAGCAGGGTTTCCGCGCCTACCTGGGCATCCTGCGCCTCGTTCGCAGCTATGGCCCCGAGCGGCTGGAGACGGCCTGTCAGCGCGGCCTGAATATCGGCGCCCGGACCTATGGATCGGTGCAGTCGATCCTGTGCCGCGGCCTCGACCGGGCCTACCGCCCCGAACCCGTGCCCGACGAGCTGCCCGTCCAGCACGAGAACATCCACGGCAGCGGCTATTACCATTGAGGAGATCCCCATGCTGACCCACCCCACCACGGACCGCCTGCGCGAGCTCGGCCTCGCCGGCATGGCCAGAGCACTCGAGGAGCAGCGCCGGCACGCCGATGCCGCCGATCTCGGCTTCGAGGACCGCCTGGCCATGCTGGTCGAGCGTGAGGCGCTGGAGCGCGACACCAAGCGGCTGGCGACACGGCTGAGGTTTGCCGGCCTGCGCCAGCAGGCGACCCCGGAAGATGTCGACCATCGCGCCGCTCGTGGTCTTGACCGCGCGCTGTTCCAAAAGCTCACGGGCGGCGAATGGATCGAACGCCATCAGGATCTGCTGGTTACGGGGCCGACTGGCACGGGAAAAACCTGGTTATCCTGCGCTCTCGGGCATCGTGCCTGCCGCGACAACCCCTCCGTGCTGTATCAGCGTGTGCCGCGGCTGCTGGAGGCACTCGGCATCGCCCGCGGCGACGGACGCTATGGCCGCATGCTGAAAAGCCTCGCGCGGGTGCAGCTGCTGATCCTCGACGCTTGAGCGCAAGTGACGCTCAAGGCGATCATTCCGCTGACCGCTGAACAGCGGCGCGACCTGATGGAAATCGTTGATGACCGGCATGACCAGGCCTCCACCATCATCACCAGCCAGGTGCCCGTGGAGCTGTGGCACGAGCACATCGGCAACCCCACCATCGCTGATGCCGTGCTGGACAGGCTGGTGCACGGTGCACACCGTCTCGAACTGAAAGGAGAGAGCATGCGAAAGCTGAAAGCCGCGAAAGCCAAGCTTGACGAAGCCGTCATTCAGTAGCCCAACTTCACCCGCTCGCGACACGCAACTCTACCCGGCTGGGATCATCGGAATGCCCGGCTGGCTTCGACCGGAACAGATGGCTGGTTTCAATCGGAATCGGTGGCTGCAATCGTCGGAATGCGCAGCTGGGCTATTCCGCACGATCGGCGCCGGGTAGTCCGGGAAGATCCCCGGCAAGGGCGGCAGGTTGCCAGTGCTGTCGAAGACCATCTTGAAGGCGGCGCTGAGAGCCGCCTGCCCCGTCATACTGCTGTAGAGGTTACAGATATGCCTGCTCCCTTAATTAGAGTTTCATGCGACATCAAGACATGCGATGTGTTTTGAGACAGCGTCGCAAGTTTGGAATGAGTATGGCGAGATTTTCAATTGGACAAGTCGTTCGCTGCAAATCCGGCAGCCGGCCGATGATTTTCGGAGGAACGCTGGGGGACACGGATACTGCATATCTCACCTGGACCGATGGAACTGATGCTTATGCCACGGTGATAGATAAAGACGCGCTAGTGGGTTGCCTAAAAACTCAGCATAGTTTCCAAATCGTATTCGATATCTACAGTGCCCTCCGCGATCGGATACCGTTCATGAGCAAAGCCTTCATCACCGCCGTGCTGCAGGACAGCCTCAACTGCACTGGTGTTGCGGCCAACCAGGCCGCAGAGGACCTCATCACGGCCATCGTCCACGAGATGAAGAAGGAAGGCGGGTTTACACTGCCATCCTTTGGCACATTCAGGGTTGTCAAGACGAAGGCCCGTAAGACGTTGAACCCACGCACCGGAGAGGCAGTCAAGGTGAAAGCCGGCAAGACAGTGCGGTTCAAAGCAAGCCCGAACCTTAAAAAGGCGATCTAGTATCGCCCGCGCATGCTTCTCTGACGAGCGCAGAGCCTGCATGTGTAGCGCCGCGGTCACAAGCCTAATGTGATGACCGGCCCAAGCTCTCGTGAATAGCGGTTCTGTTTAACATGTAGGCTTACTGACTGAGTTTCAGCGAGTGCCTAGCGTGTTCCATTTTGACGACAAAAATAAGGAAGCAGGCTTAATCGAACGCGGCCAGGCTATAATTGAAGAAAGTCGGGTCACTCGGGCCTGGGTGGAGCTTTTGGCAGCTGAACGGCGAAAGACTGTTGCTGAGGCTGCTAAAGCGAGAGCTTTCCGTCGTTTAAATGTTGTCAAACACATTTGATATTAAAACGACACCTTAAAAGACAACGTGGACCGCTTCACTAGCTAGGCTCAGGACTCATTGATCACAGCCAAAAGATGACGGTTGCTGCGATGCAAATTGCGGACATGAAGGTGTGGGCGCAGCGATCATAGCGGGTATGAATGCGCCGCCAGTCTTTCAGCTTGCCGAACATGTTTTCGATCTTGTGGCGCTGGCGGTAAAGGGTGCGGTCGTGCGGGATCACCACCTTGCGATTGACCTTTGACGGGATGCACGCAGTGATGCCACGTGCGCTTAGCGCGGTGCGGAACCAGGTGGCGTCGTAGCCCCGATCGCCGAGCATGACCTTAGCTTTGGGAAGTGCCTCGATCATCAGTGCGGCGCCCTTGTAGTCGCTCATCTGCCCTTCACTGAGCAGCATAACCAGCGGTCGCCCCTGACCATCACAGACGGCATGGAGCTTGGAGTTCAGGCCGCCTTTGGTGCGTCCGATACGTCGGGGAACAGGCCCTTTTTTAAAAGGCTCGCAGCTGTCCGGTGCGCTTTCAGGTGTGTCGCGTCAATCATCAACTGGTCAGGTTTGCCAGCCTTGGCCACCAGGGCCGCAAAGATGCGGTTAAAGACGCCCAGACGGCTCCAGCGAATGAACCGGTTGTAGATCGTCTTGTGCGGTCCATACTCCTTAGGAGCATCGCGCCAGCGTAGGCCGTTGCGGATCACAAAGATGATGCCGCTGATGACCCGCTGGTCATCGACCCGTGGGACCCCGTGCGACAACGGAAAATGCGGCTCAATCCGCCGCATCTGCGCTTTGGACAACCAGATCAGGTCACTCATGACACCACTCCTCAATGCCACCAATGAATCAGCCAATCCTAAACCCTGCAACTAGTTTAATAGGTCCTGAGCCTAGTACATCCAAACAACACAGGAAAGCGATAGTTGGCAGCCGTGAAGAACTGCCTCAACCTGACCGAAAAGCAGGCCATTGTCAGTGAAGTCGGCGAGAAGGGCAGCTGATTTGTCTAACGAACTCTTGGTTCATGAAGTAGCGCCGTGAGCCCATATATTTACCTTCGCTATCGCCCTCACGTCTCATGAACATAACGTCAAGCAAAACTAATTCCCTCACGATCTGACTGACGTGCCTGGGAGACAGCATGAGCGTTTTGATTATTTCTCCACGTGTTAGCATGATCTGGGTGACGATCTCTCCGGTCTGGGGAATGACATATGACACTAAATGGATAGATAGCATCGACCATAGGTCAAGGGCTTTATGAGGGTGCTTGCTGTTCTCGATAAGCCACCTGACAACTGAGGAATCCTTCTCTGGATCAATAACGATCTTATTGACTGGTTGATTAATCATCAAAGTCAGCTTTAAACAATATGGACCTCGGGGTTCAAGCATTAAGAAAGGTAAAAATCGCCGAATGTGCTAATTATCGCTGATGGCCAGACGAGTAAGTGCACCGGCTACAGTAGACACTAATGATGTCCGTGACACCGGTATTTCTGCCAAGTTCGATACGTATTTTTAATGAGACTCTTGCTCTTGCTGAAACTTGGCATGCTCAGCGGCCGATCTCGAATGTCAGGTTGGTCCGCTGGGGCGGGGTGTCGGGCGATTATATCCAGGGCCGCCCGGAACCCAAACACGTTCGGGTTCATCTGGACGCAGAAGCGGGTATGCTGCTGCGATGATTAAGAGCGCCTTTCAAAACCTCTTCTGCAGCGTGTTGAAGCAGATCAATGAGCAGGCGAGAGCGGTGAATGCGTGGTGGATATCGCTTCTACGCTCGTAGCGCGTGACGAGCCGGCGGTAGCGGTTGATCCACGCGAAGGTCCGCTCGATGACCCACCTGTGTCGGCCCAGCTTCTGGCTGGTCTCGACGCCGCGCCGGGCGATGCGGGGTGAGATCCCACGGCGGCGGCAGGCCTGGCGGCAACGTCGGTGATCGTAGGCCTTGTCGGCGTGCAGCTTGTCCGGCCGGTGTCGTGCCCGGCCCGGCTTGCCGCCGATCGGCAGGATGCTGTCGAGCAGTTCCTCGAACGGCATGCTGTCGTTGGTGTTGGCGCCGGTCAGTATGAAGGCGAGCGGGATGCCGCGCCGGTCCGTGACGAGATGGCGTTTCGTGCCGAGCCTGCCTCGATCGGTCGGGTTTGGCCCTGTCTTGTCGCCCCCCTTTTTGCAGCCAGCGGTGCGCTGTCCAGGCAGGCCCGGCTCCAGTCGATCCGGTCGGCCGCCCGCAGCCGACGCAGCAGTTCGCGGTGCAGTGCATCCCACACGCCCGCCTCTTGCCAATCCCGCAAGCGACGCCAGCACGTGATGCCCGAGCCGCACCCCACCTCAAGCGGTAGCATCTCCCACTGGATGCCGCTCCGTAGCACGAACAGGATCCCGGTCAGCGCCGCCCGATCCGGTACCCGCGGCCTGCCGCCCCGCGGTCGTGGCGGAGGCACGGGCAGCAACGGCTCGATGATCGACCAGAGGGCGTCGGAGACGAGAGGAGAAGCCATGTCTCCTCATGAATCAGATCGCCGGGCAGTACAAGGTTTTGAAAGGCGCTCTTAGGATAGCCCTTGGCCGCATCGCCAGTCGGCGCAATGCCGCTAGAACTAGGATGCTGAAAACATCACACGATCCCACCGAATAGGAACATGTAAACTCAGCCGCGGCTCCCGCCGGATGGATACGCTTCTTCGGCAGCATGAAAACAGAACTGGACGCTCGCCAGCCGTTCAAAACGCGCCTGGCTGCGAAGAACGCTGTGTTTGCTTTTATTGAAGGCTTCTACAATCGAAACCGGTTGCAGTCAGCTATCGGATACCGTTCACCTGCTGATCTGGAACAAGGCGCTGCGGCTGCGTAAGCCGTAACCGGTATCCACTTTGTCGAGGGAAGGTCAAACCTTCGCCTGGATCAACCGCAACCGCCGCCTCGTCACGCGCTATGAGCGCAGAAGCGACATCCATCACGCCTTCACTGCTCTCGCCTGCGCGCTCATCTGCTTCAACGAACTGCAGAGTAGGTTTTGAAAGGCGTTCTAAGTGCTGTGCAAACGCCTCTATTTTTCACCTGATGCAGGTTTTTGCAATTAAAGGATCCGGGTGCTTGGCTAGTTGACGTCTTGTGTCTATCAACCCGATCACAACCTCGACCCTATGTTGCCGAGGACGTGGTCAAAGCAAAAATGCCGGCTGCCGCAGACGCCTGAAGCGCAGCTGAGGAGCTCAGCAGATAGCTACCATCAGTTCGGCAATAGTGCTTCTGCACTGACAACGAGGTTGCGGCCGCCGTGTTTGGCTCGGTACATCAAGACGTCGGCCTCACGGAGTGCGTGGCCAATGCCGTTGGCGTCGTTCAGCACCGACGTGACGCCAATACTCACGGTGACGTTTATCTCCCGGCGGCCTATCAAAATCGGTTTGCTGGCAACTTTGAGTCTCAGGCGTTCAGCCAATAATCTGGCACCTGCGAGGTCCGTCTCTGGCGCTAGAACTGCGAATTCCTCCCCACCCAGACGTCCGGCAAAATCGCTTCCACGTAGAATCTCCTGAAAAGAGCTCGACATCGCACGCAGCACTTCATCACCGGCTTGATGGCCGTGGATGTCGTTGATCTGCTTAAAATTATCGGCATCAAGCATCAATAGGCATAGTGGACGATTATATCGCGTCGCTCGGACGTGCTCCATTTCACATCTTTCCAAAAAACCACGGCGATTGGATAATCCGGTCAGCGAGTCAATGGTCGCCAAACGCATGACTTCTGAAGTATATAAAACGATCCTGTGTATCATCGGCCGGAAAATCATCAGCGCTTCGACGATAAGAGTCGATAAAACGACACCGAGGATCACCTGTTGCAGAACTTCTAGTTCTGCCAAAACGTGTTCAGTCTCACGCTGATGAATCGCGACAATTTCGTTCAGCTTGCTGAGGAGCGAAAGCCGTGCCGCGGCGAACACATGATCCAGCGGTGGTCTTGCGGCGGGATCCGCTGGCGCCAAATTAGCAACCTGGCGCGCATTCGTAACGAAATCGCGAGCTTCAGCGTCCAGCGAGTCCTTGCTTCTGGTGTAAATATTTTGAATCTGAAGTGTTTCTGCGTTGCTGCGAGTGATGGCGCGGCTGGTCTTACTTAGGGTTGCCTCGGTCGCTTCGAACTCGTCAATTGCGGCAACCAATGCTGGATGTGCAGTCTTGTCCCCTAACCGGTACTGCGCCGCTAAGCTGGCGATGCGCTGCGAGAGCATGCGCTGCCGCCCTGAGACATTGATTATGGCGGCTGTGCCATGGTTGTGCTGCAACACATAAGTTAGCAACAGGTGCGACGAGATAGTTAAGCCGGCAATAATCAGCAAAGCCGTAACATAATATCTTGTAAGCAGCCGTGCGGAAAGGGGGTTTGCCAATTTCAAGACTTTGCTCAGAAATGTACGATATGTAGCCTATGCGTTTACTATGCCACACGCAGGCCTTAAAACACAGTTTTTTGCGGGCGATCTCCCTGCCCGGGCAGAATTCTAAACGCTTATCAAAACGACGCAGCGCCTGTATGGCAATTTATGTTATAATTGATACTATCCGTATCCAAAGGTCGTTGCGATAGGCGGGATGCATTGAAGCGGAGCTGCAGACCCTGATAGGGTGGTGGGCCGCACATAAGCATCAACCTATAATTGCGATTCGAGCAGATTGCCGAGATGGCTTGGCCGCTGCCTTTACGACTTTCGGTTGCCGTCCTCGAGAGCCCGTTACGACGCAGCGAGCTGCTGGTGTCGGGTTTAAGTTCGGCGTTCCCGAGTTGGTCGTCCGACTGGCGGCTTCCATTCACAACGCTGGCGTGCCGTCCATGCGTAACGCGGGTCATCCTCGAGCAGCCTCAGGTGATCGCGTAGCTGGTTGCGCTCGAGCCAGCCGATCGCCGCTTCCAGCTCGGCCAGCGTCATCTGCGCCCGGTTCTTGTTGCCGGTCATGCGCTTCAGCACCGCGTTGTAGCGGTGGTAGAGCCCGGGACCGGCCGTGCCGCCCTTGAACCCCGCGCGCCCGGCCTCGTCCTCAACCGCCTGCGCCGCGACCATCTCGCCCAGCCTTACGCGCAGGCGCCGTTCGGCCACCGACGGCGCTTCCAGCAGCTCCGCCTGCGCTGCTTCCTGCTCCGGACGCCTCAGCGCCAGTTCCGGTCCAGGCCGCAGCGTGTCGAAGCGCAGCGCCAGCGCGTTGCTCTCCAGCGGCGTGATGCCCTCCCGGGCGGGCGGCAGCTGGTCGAGCAGCCACATGGGCAGGGCGCTCTGTTTTCGCTTGGCCTTTGGCCGCGCCAGCGTGCCCTGCTCATACTCCATGCGTCGGCGGAACAGCGCGAACAGCGGATCATCAGGGTGAAACACTAGCGCCTGCTGTGTCTCATAGGCGCCGGCATAGGGATCCACCCGGGTGGCGCGTGCCACCATCTGCTCCAGCCAGGCGCGTGAGCGGATGTGGGTCAGCGCTGCCACCACCGCCACGTCCGGTGCATCCAGGCCTTCATAGGCCATGGCCACGGTCACCAGGATCGACGGCTCCGGCCGGAGCCGGAAGCTGGCCAGGATCTGGTGCGCTCGCGGCGTGTCGGAGGTGGCCAGCTGCGCCGTCTCCTCTGCCTGGGCGGCCGGGATCCAACGCCGGATCACGCCGAGGTAGTGCTTGGCCGTCGTCTGGTCCGGCGCCACCACCAGCAGCTTGCCAAGGCCGCGGGCTGCGACACCCGGTTGGAGGTCTCGCTTCTGCCGCCGTCGGGCGCGGACGTCGCGAATGGCGATGAACGCCTCATGCAGCAGGGTCTCGGCAAAGCCGGTGCGGAGTGCTGTGAACAGGGCAGGGCGGGTGGTCTCGTCAGGATGCAGGCTGGCCAGACGGTGCGGCCCGATCTCATTGTCGTCCTCGTCGCGCCAGCGTGCCGCACCGTCCAGGGCGCCGAAGGTCACCGGCAGCACGGCGCGCTCGAGCAACGCCTGGGCACGGGAATAGCCGATGACAGCCCAGCCAGGTGCATCGAGCTCGATCTCGCGGGTGCGCGCCTTCAGCCCCTTGCGGTAGGGCAGCCACAGGATCGCCTTGCCGTCTGCCCGCTCCAGCGTGCCCGACAAAAGCAGCCGGACCGTCGCGCACTCCAGCAGCGGCAGGATCGCCTGCGACCAGGCGCTGGCCTGCTCCTCGTCCGCGGCGGCAACACGGGCGGCCATATCAGGATCGGTATCGGCCAGAGCCGGCAGGTGATGCACTTCGTCCACGACAAGCAGCGTCCGATACCGGCGCATCTCGCACAGGTGCAGGTGAGGAGCTGCGGCCACGCCCTGGTAGGTGGTGATGTAGCCAGCCAGGCCGCGGCTGGGATCAGGGGTGTTGTCGGCCGCCCGCACCGACAGGCTGTGGTCCAGGATGGTGCGCCAGACCGGATCGGCGAACGCTTCCTCGGCCTGCAGGCGCAGGCTGTCACGCGGCACGATCCAGCAAACGCGCTCGATGAGGCCGGCCTCGATCAGCCGGGCGGCGGCGATCACCGGCAGCAGCGACTTGCCGCCGCCCGGCGTGACCGCGGCCAGGATGTCGCATGCGGTGGTCTCGCCGGCCACCATCGCCGCCACCATGTTGGCCAGACGCTGCTGATGGGTACGGAGCGGGCGGGTCGACGTCATCGACGGAATCTTGAGTCACGCAGACTCCGCTGTCCAGGCCGCCCACGTTGGTCGGCTTCGTGTTCAGGTCGACCGCGCCGCCTGGCTTACTGGATCAAGGCAGGTGCCGGCCGGCGCAGACCAGTCAGACGGCCTTCTTGAGGTTCGGGCTGGCCTTGAAGCGGACGGTCTTGCCGGCCTTGACCTTGACCGGCTCGCCGGTGCGCGGGTTCAGCGCCTTACGTGCCTTGGTCTTCCTGACGGTGAAGGTGCCGAACGAGGGCAGCGTGAAGCCGCCTTCCTTCTTCATTTCCTTGACGATCGCGGCGATCAACTCGGCCGCTGCCAGGTTGGCAGCGACACCGGTGCAGCCGGTCGAGTCCTGCAACGTCGCTGCGATAAAGGCCTTGCTCATCTGTCTGGTGTCCTGATGCAAAAGGCGCTGATAGAAGCTTGACCCGCGTTGATCAAGTTGATGCCTTTCGATCCGATAACGCATCTTTCTGCCTATGAGCGGCCCCGGCCGACACCATGTGACGTTTGGCGATGGGCCAAAGAAAAGGGGAATGGCTCGATGCCAATCCCCTTTGCCAATGGTCCTGGCGAGTTGCCGCCGGTGGTCGCTGTGTCCGATCAGATATCGGCGCCGGCACTTTCCGATGTGCTGTCAGCGGCCGGTGCCGGCATCTCTGACTTCTTCTTGGTTGCACGGCGTAGCTTTGCGACCGGCATCGGTGCCTCGGCAACAGCCTTTGCACGTCGGGTCTTCATCACAGCGGCTTCCGCAGGAGCTGCGGCTGGCTTGGCAGCCTGCTTCATCTCGGCGCCCTGCTTGCGCAGCCGGTCGATGGTGCGCTCCAACTTGATGATGTGAGCTTCGAGCTCGGCCTTGTTGAGCTTCGGAGCAGCCGACGTGGTCTTACCCACGACCGCGCGCTTCGCAGCCACAGGCGCCTTGGCTTTGCTTGTCGCGCGCACGCCGTTCTTCGACCCAGGCGGTCGGCCACGCGGCTTCTTTGCAGCCTCTGTCGGTGCGGTCTTTTTGGAGGAGCGTGGTGAGGTCGCGGTGCGCGCCATGGATGATTCCGATTCTCGAAGGTGGAGCGAGCGATTCGCAGGGCGGGTAACCCACCATGCTAATTACGGGGGGACAATAAACAATGCACTACCACTACCGATAATGGCGGGGGAACTTTGTCGTGCGCTCTACCGACCGGGCTGTCGCCGTTCGATCTCTCGCCGCCTACAATAGATCACGTCAGCATCCATCTCGGTCTGCCGGACCAGCCATTGCAGATAATCGAGCGGAAGCTCCGACCAGGATAACCCACGATGCTTGCCGAACGGCATCAACGGCAGCAGCTTTGGCTGGCTGGTCCAGGCGGTCATCTGCTCGACGCTGGCCAGCGCCAACATCTGTAGCAGCAGATGCGCGGTGACATAGGCGTCGGGGCCGGCACGATGCGGCGGCATCGCCAGACCGGCATAAAGCGGCAGCCCAAGCCAGTAGCGCAGCACCTGGTTGGAATGCTTTGGTGCGTCAGGCCACAGCCGCAGTGCCACCTTGTAGGTGCAGATCCAGGGGCATTGTCACGTTAACTGGTGGAGTTTGGAAGTAGGCTTGGACCGATTGGGTTGGCACGATCACCCGGTGCTTTGGGCACATGTTCCTGTGTCCATATTTTGAAAGCTTTGGCACGCACCGCACGATAGCGGCCTGCCGTCATCAGGTGGCGTCGCGGTCGGAAGTGCCCGGAGATGAAGGCGTGAGCGGAGAGGAAACGCTGTGCGTGGCGCATCGACTTGAAGCGCTGCATGTGCCGCTCTCGCCGCCGGGTTGGGCGGTGAGAGTTTTCGGCCCGGTTGTTCAGGTAACGGCCTTCGCGGTGCTCGGCATCGGGCAGCAGCTCGCGTCTCGCCACCCCGTAGCTCTTCAGCTGGTCCGTCACCACGACATGGGGCGTATAAGATAGACCGTTCAGCAGGCGCTTGAAGAAGCGCTTTGCTGCCGTGCCATCGCGGTGGCTTTGCACCAGGATGTCCAGCACGACGCCGTTTTGGTCGACAGCGCGCCAAAGATAGCGCAACTCGCCCTGGATGCGGATGAAGACTTCATCGAGGTGCCATTTGTCCCCCGGGCGAGGCCGCCGTCGACGGATGCGGCCCGCAAAATGCGAGCCGAACTTCAGGCACCATCGCCGGATGCTCTCATAGGAGACGATGACGCCACGCTCGGCCAGCAGGAGCTCCACGTCTCTAAAGCTCAAGCTGAACACGTGGTAGAGCCACACAGCGTGGCTGATCAGCTCGGCCGGAAAGCGGTGACGATGGTGTGGATCAGGCGACGTCTTCATCCAGCTATCCTGGCTCGGACCGCAGCTGAAGGCCAGTTATCGTGACAATGCCTCATAGAGGTGCCGCTTTTGACGGGCCTCAATTTTGCTGGCGGATCGGAATTCGCAGCGATCGGGCTTTGGACCACTCCGCTCCATATTCTGCTGATCGCGGCGATTACGTTCTAGTAAATAGCTGCCACATACTGATGGGCGCTGCCCTGGCGCCGTTCATCCAACACCTGCCGCGGCGCATCGCCTATCCCGCACTGTTTTTGATGTGCGACGAAAGCTGGGCGATGGCGCTGACTGACGCAAAGCAACGCACCGCAGCAGAATCCGAATTCGGATTTAGCCTGCCGTACTATGTCGGTATTTCAGTCGTATTCTATGTCATCTGGGTCCTGTTCACGACGCTTGGCAGCGCGCTCGGCTCAGCAATCGGCAACGCTCAAGCCTACGGTTTCGACATGGCATTTCCCGCGATTTTCCTTGTATTGCTGCGTGGCCTATGGAAAGGCGCCCGCGCCAGCCGCCCCTGGCTAGTCAGCCTACTTGTGGCAGCGTTGACTTATGGGTTCGTGCCGGGCGCCTGGTATGTTCCGACTGGCGCCCTGTCCGGACTTATCGCGGCTTACCTGTTGGCGGGGCGGCCATGACGGTACACGCCGCCACCTTTCTAACGATCCTGCTGATGGCCGCGCCTACCTACCTGACCCGGATCGTCGGCTATGCGGCCCTGCGCGACCGCGCCCTAAGCGCGCGCACTGGCCATCATGGAGGCAGCCCCGGGCTGCGTTCTCATCTCGGTCATCACCCCCCGCTTCGTGTCGAGCAACCCCGCCGACCTGCTCGCGGTCACGGCGACGGTAGCCGCCGCGGTCCGCCTGCCGATGCTTTCCACTGTGCTGATCGGCGTGGCCACAGCCGCGTTATTCCGCCACCTTCTAAACTGAGCGGTCCGTTGGGCAATCCGGTCACCCTCGTATTGGGTGCCGAAGGCATGGACACCCGACAATGTAGGCTATCGCGCGCTGGACCAACCTGTCCGAAGCAACGTTCATCCTCCCGGCGATTGTGGACAACGAGAGCTGAAATGCAGTTTCGGTTCCTTTACTCTGGACTCTACCCACCTTCAGGCTGCGTGATGATGAACGTGTTCCTTACCCAGGGATGCCGTACCTGCCGTCCATGTCGAACAGAATGCTCGAAGGTGTTCGACGAACGCGCGAAGAGCCGGGGTCTGTCCTCGGCGGTTGGGGTAAAAGACATGGATCGGCTCGAGCGGGACCGACCAGTGAGGTAATACATGAATGAGTTTGCCGTCCCGCAGCAACTCGTGGACGCAATAGAGGGAGGAGCAACTGATCCCGTGGCCATGAATCGTGAGGTCTACTTGCGTAGCCATGTCGCCCACGACGGTCGGTGCGCGGGGGTCAATCCGACAGGAGCCATTCTCTTCGGCCACCAGCAGCCATGGCACAATGATGCCCGTTGTCCGGCTGCGGCAGACGATTGTGTCATGCTCCAGCACGTCGGACGGTTTGGACGGAGCAGGGTGGTCCGCGAGGTAGGCCGGGGCAGCGGTGAGTACACTGATGGACGCCGGAAGTATCTTGACCGCCGTCACGTCCTTCGCAAGCAGGTCACCATACCGTAGGCCCGCGTCGAAGCCGTTCTCGACGATGTCGACCAAGCGTCCCTCGACCTCGATCTCTAATTCCACGTCGGGATAGGCCTGCCGAAAGGTCATGAGGGCCGGCGCCACAATGCCGTCATAGGCGGACCGAGGCATGGTAAGCCGCAGCGGCCCCGCAGGCCGTGTCGAGCGGCCGGCGGCTTCCAGTGTCGCATTTGCAAGCGCCGCGAACGCCGGCCCGGCCTGGTCCAGATACGCGGCGCCGGCTGCGGTCAGGCTCAGGCTGCGCGTGGACCGCGCGATCAAGGGGGTGCCCAGCCGCGCTTCCAGCGCTCGGACGGCCTGGCTGGCCGCAGAGGGCGAGATACCGAGCCGCTGGGCAGCACGGGTGAAGCTGCGTGTTTCGGCAACGGCAAGGAAGACTGGCACGCCGTCCAGCAAGCTCCGTGATCGCGCATCCATTTTGAAGCCCCGCTTCATTCGACCACCAGTATTCTACACCTAATCATTAGTGCGGCGAGGTCCTAAGTAGGCCAGAACGAAACCACGATGGAGCCTGCCGAATGATCATGCACACCCGCATCGACGTGAGTGGCGCCCGGCTGCATGTGGCTCGGACAGGGCGGGGCAGGCCGCTGCTGCTGCTTCACGGCTGGCCCGAGTTCTGGCTGACCTGGGAACCCGTTATGTCTCGGCTTGCGGACCGGTTCGAGCTCATTGCACCCGATTTGCGAGGCTTCGGCGACAGTGACAAGCCGGCGGGGGTGTTCGGGCCGCAGCAGCAGGCAACCGACATTGCGGCATTGATCGCGGCACTCGGACTCGGCAAGGTTGGGATCGTCTCGCACGATATCGGTGCCACCGTCACCCAGGTCCTGGCCCGGCGCTCCCCCGAGCTAATCGCCGGGCTGTTCTTCTTCAACTTCATGTATCCGGGCATTGGCAAGCGCTTCAACACGCCTGCCCACCTGCCGAATGTATGGCACATGTTCTTCAACCAAACCGACCTGGCACCGGCCCTGGTCGGTGCCTCTCCCGAAACCGTCCGGCTCTTCTTCACCTACTTCCTGACCCATTGGGCGCATAGAAAGTCCGCCTTCGATGCGGAAGCTCTCGATGCGTTCGTCGCCAACTTTCAGAAGCCCGGCAATTTGGAGGGCGGCTTTGCCCACTACCGAGCAGTAGCTGAGCAGCGTAAAGCGGAAATGGCCGAGGATGCCTCGCCTTCCCCGATCCCTCTGCCCACTTGTGTCCGCTGGGCGGATCACGACCCCACATTCGACCCGGCTTGGACCGACCGCTTGCCCGAGTTCTTCCCCGACCTCGACTTCGCACCGTTCCCGGACGCTGGGCACTTCCCTCATCGGGAAGACCCGGACCGGGCGGCACACGAAATCGCAAGCTTCTTCGGCCGGCTTGAGCGAAACGTGTTTAGTCCCGGAGTGTGGTGATACGGGTTGAGTTTGAAGCGTTCAGGCTCTTCGGTCCAGGTGCGGCAAATATACGCATTGCCTCGTCTGAAATGCTCCTTTGCTGTTACCCGTTGCCTCATCTGAAGGCGAGCCATGGCACGTCGTGCTGGCGTGTCGGGATGCAAAACGCGCGCAGGCGGCAGTTGAACGGCTGAACGGGCTAGGAAGGTCGCCCGGGCGACGAGCTGAGGCGATGTCGCTGGATTTGGCGTCGCTTGCATCTGTGCGGGCCTTCGCGACTGCCTTGATCGCTAAGGTGAGCGCCAGCTCGATACCAGTGCTGCATGGTTTGGTGTGTAATGCGGGCGTACAAACGGGCACCAAGCGAACGTTCACCGTTGATGGATTTGAGTCTTCGTTTGGTGTCAACCATCTCGGGCATTTTCTGCTGGTTACCAAACTGCTGCCGATTTTGGCATCACCGGCCCGTGTGACTGTAGTCGCCAGCGGCACACATGATCCGGCCCAGAAAGCCGGACCACCGCCACCCGCCTGGAACGAGCCAGCCGCGCTGTTTCGCGGCGAACTAGGAGCAGGTGCCGCCAAGGATGGACCATTCGCCTTAGGTCAACGGCTGTATACCACGTCCGAGCTAGCGAACGTCTACTTCACCTATGCCTTGGCGCGCCGCGTCGCAACGGGCGTGACGGCGAATGCCTTTGATCCCGGACTGATGCCCGGCACCGGCCTTCTCCGCAACGCCGCGCCACCGCTCCGTTTTGTCGCGAAACACGTGCTGCCCCATGTTAAGCCTCTACTTCGCCGGTTTCTAACCCCCAATGTTCATACCGTCGAAGAATCAGGAGCCGCGCTTGCCCGCCTGATGACGGACCCGCTCCTTGGCAGCACGTCTGGCAAATACTTTGAAGGGCAGAAAGAAATTCGCTCTTCCACCGGGTCTTATGACACAGATCGAGCAGAGGAGCTCTGGAAGGTCAGCGAGGTCCTGACGGAAACAGAGTGAGTTGGGTTCTTGCGAGGCACTGTGTCCCAAGCATTGAGGGCTTCAGGACGCGGATTACTAGGCCTATTGGCGACCGGTTTCTTGCTGGTCGTTATCGTACGAAAGCTCCTTGATCGAAGTTATTATCGTGGGCCCACGACCGGACATTTCGATGGCCAGCGTTTTGCCAACCCCGATAGGAACGGCAGTAGTTCACGTGGACCGGCGGGCCAGCCACCCTTAGGTTTGCTGGTTCGCTATCTTGTTGGCAACGACGGTCGCCCTCAATGGCCTAAACGTATTGTCGTCACGCCTGCAAAGCCCGCAGACCGTGTGACAGGTGAGTCCATGGTTGCGACCTGGGTCGGCCACGCGACGGTGCTCATCCAGACGCAGGGTTTGAACATCTTGACCGATCCCGTGTGGGCGCGCACAGCAGGCCCGTTCGGCATTGGTCCGCAACGTGTAGCTGAACCTGGCATCCAGTTTGCGGATTTGCCGAAGATCGATCTCGTCCTGGTTAGTCACTCTCACTACGACCACATGGATGTGCTGACGTTGCGTCAGCTCTGGGCGCGCGACCAACCTCTGATCGTAACCAGCCTCGGCAACGATGTAATTATGACCGGCGTGCAATCCGTGGCGCGCGATTGGGGTGAGCGGATACCTGTCCGACCCGGAATCGATGTGATCGTGTCTCGCAACCATCATTGGAGCAGTCGCTGGTTTAGCGATCACAATCGTGCATTGTGGTCGAGTTTCGTCGTGACCCTGCCCGGCGGCAATCTTTTCTTTGCCGGCGACACTGGCTTTGGCGACGGTAAATGGCCCGCTGAGGCAGCATCTCACGGCCAAATTCGCCTCGCATTGATCCCGATCGGAGCGTTTCGATTTAAACCGGGCCAGATGACGGCGGCTAGCCACATCGGGCCGATTGAAGCGGCTGAAGTTTTCGACCGCCTTGGTGCTTCAAGCGGAATTGGTATTCACTGGGGGGCGTTCCGGCTTAGCTACGAAGCGTACGATACTCCTTCGAAGATGCTGGCCGAAGTCATGAAGTGCTGGGGCCAGACGGGGTTTGTCACGGTTTCTCTCGGTAAACCTGTTGAAATCGCGTCCATCACATTGCCGATAGAGCACAACAGCAATCCATTAGCTTGTCAAAGGGCATCGTCGGTTACCTCGCTGCGCTAAACACTGTTCTTAAGATCGATTGTAATAAGCGTAGCCTTGGTCTTTTATCACGATAGTTATCTATACTGTCGCAACCGCCAAGTCTAAGTAGAAGGCCGATCTGACTGCCATCCGGCCAGGCTTACCGACCTCATCAAACATCCGTCACGATAAAACGATCGTTGGCGGATAACCATCTTTCTTTCCTGATATCAACATCAGGCTGAATCGAACTTTCGGTTCCGTTGCTACCGCACCCCCGAATTCAGATAGACACCAAGACTGCTACGGCATTTGCGCAGGCCGAATACCTATCCAAAACGTCACGGATCAGGCCGCTTCCTGCACGGTGTGCGCAGTGATCGTGTAGCCAAACGGATCTTGGAATGCGAAATAGCGCCCGAAAGGTCCGTCTTTCGGCGGGGAAGCAATCAGAACGTCTCGTGAAGCGAGGTGGTCGTGCAAGGCGTCGTCGCAGCCGAACCAGAGAGCGATACCATGGCCGAGTGTGTCGACCGCATGGAGATCGACGACGGGCGTGCGCACGGCGAAGGGGATCGGCTTCGTGTCGAAGACCACGGCTCCGGGCGGTCCATTCGAGACCACGGTCAATCCGACGACCTTTGTATAGAACGTGCGAGCTGCATTGAGGTCGGCGACCTGGATGCCGATGAAGTCGGGTCCTATGAGGCGCGGCATTCGCTCTTTCACCTCAAGATCTAGCCGTGCGACGGTCGCCTTCAGTCGGACAGTTACCTCCGCTGCTTGCGCGTGAGCAGCCTGCAGCGCCAGTTCGGCAGCCTTCTGCGTCGTTACCTCATAGTTGATCCCCACCAGCCCAATGATCTGGCCGGTTTCGTCGCGCACCGCTACCTTGGTGGTTATCATCCAGGCTTCGTCTTTAAGTAGCAGATATTTGGCATGCTCTTCTTGATTAAGAATCGAACGCCCGTATGTTAACGTTGCCTGTTCCTGTCGATGGTATTCAGTTGCCAGCTCAAGTGGATAAAAATCAAAGTCAGTCTTCCCGAGCAGCTCCACAGGGTCGGACACGCCCATGCCCCGGGCCACTGCCCCGTTGGCAAAAATGAACCGGCCCATCGTATCCTTCGCATAGATACGATGTGGGACATTTCCGGCAAGGACGCGCAACAGAGTGTATTCGAACGCGCTGGAAGATAGGCCGGCAGTTTCGCCAATACCTGATTTGGCGTTGGGAAAGTGCTGAAGAGATGGAGTCACGACACTTCGATTCGCGTTGAGGTCGAGTAGGCAAACCGGATGTTTGTCCTTAACGGTCATTATTCGCGATCCCAAGACGATCGGCCAGACGTGCGCATATGCGCCAGTCGCAAATCTATTCTATAACACGTTTAAGAAGAGCTTTATACCTATGTCCAGGAAACCGATATAAAACTTGTTTCTTCTTTATCTTCCGTAATCCAGTTTTTGAGATGCGTTCTGAGATTTATCTTATCATAATCTATCCGATACTGTGTGCGTTGAGATGGCGTCGGGAGGATAACCCGGATGCTAACGATGGGCAGTGGCCTGGCTTTCGGCGACGGATCACGGCCTATGCATCCACAATGCAGATAGAAGAGGAAATCCGTCGCCGTTCGTGTCTTGGTAGCTTCCAAGCCGTAGTTGAGGCTCAGCAGCATGACGCCTGCTACGGGGTAGATACGGCCACCGAAAGATTGTGTTGCACGGATCCGCTGGCTGGCGCCCTGCAGGTGTAGGTTGGCGGCACCAAGCTGCCCGTCCGTGTTCCTAGAGGTCTCGACCGTGCCGTTCAAGGCCAGCGCTGCCCAGCATCACTACATCCCCGGGCAGCGGCACAGGGTGACGAACTCGGCAGCCGACGATGCAGCCCTACGCCAGCGCGGCAGCCTCACGGTCTGGTTCAAGGATGCGGCGATCACGGCCTGGAAGGCCGAGCCGCGAACCACGCCAGGCGGCCAGCCGCACTATTCGGCCCTGGCCATCACCACGGCGCTGACGCTGCGTGCCATGTTCCGCTTGACCTTGCGCCAGACCGAAGGGCTTATCGGCTCCATCCTCGCCCTGCTCGGCCTGAATCTCGCGGTGCCGGACCACGCGACGCTGAGCCGCAGGGCCGAGACGTTGGCGCTTCCGCCCCCGCAGCCTGGCTCGTCGCCCGTGCACCTGCTGGTGGACAGCACGGGGCTGAAGCTGTGCGGCTCGGGGGAGTGGTTGCCCGAGAAGCACGGCACGCGCACGCGCCGGTCCTGGCGCAAGCTGCACATCGGCGTGGACGCCGACACCGGGCGGATCGGTGCGGCCACGCTGAGCACCAGCGATGTCGATGACGCCTCCCAGGTCAGCGCTCTGCTTGACCAGGCCGGCCCGCTCGCCTCGTTCACGGCTGACGGCGCGTATGACCAGGACGGGGTCTACGGCAAGGTCGCCAAGCATTCCTAGCCTCTTATATTGTTCCCGGCCTTTCGTACCGGGACCTGGCTTTGTGCCTGTTAGAGCAATTTCTCCATCAGCTGGACGCGCAGCATGAACCCTTCGTCGAACGGGAGTTCCATAGGTCCCATGATGGCGTAGCCGTGTCGGAGATAGAAGGGGACCGCCTGCAGCGTCGACGTCAATTCCACCCGTGCAAAGCTGGCCTCCCGGGCAGCATCCTCACATTGCACCAGCAGCAGCGAACCGATGCCGGACCGGGCATAGTCGGGATCGACGTAAAAGGCCCGTATCCGGCATGCCTCCGATGCGGGATCGAGCGACGGAGACGCGGCCTCGTCTGGCCCGTGGCCGCCGCTGATCGTGTGCCGATAACTCCAGCCTCCCGCACCGACGACGATCCTATCGACTTCGGCGACGTAGTAGGTCCGGTCCCGTACCAGCTGCCAATCAACGCCGTAGGCTAGCCGAACGGCCGACGCGACCTCATCGGAGTGGTAGTGCTCCAGGTGCAGCGCCTCGATCGACCTGACGATCAGTTTGTTTATGTGCGCCACGTCCTCGGCTTCTGCTAATCTTAGTTTCATGAAGAGCCATGCCCTCTCCGGTTGCTGCGGGATATATGCACCGATCCAGCCATATCACTACTTATCGCCACCAAGGGCTCTGTCGGGGCTCATATTAGCTATTTTCATCGCTGCTGGACAATCTTGAAATGGTTAAGTGTTCGGTTCTGTTGCAAAGTTTCGATCGACCGGTGCGTGATGGCTAACGGCAACGGTTATGGATCTGGAGACGATGTCAATTGCGTTCAAAGGCAGCCACTTCGAGCGCGACATTATCTTGTGGGGTGTTCGCTGGTATGTGGCGTATCCGTTGAGCTACCGACAGGTTGAAGAGATGATAGGGGAGCGTGGCGTGAAGGTCGACCACACGACGCTGCATCGCTGGGTGTTCAGGTATGTGCCGTTGCTGGAGAAGGCCTTCGTGGACCGCAAACGTCCGGTCGGCGGCAGCTGGCGGATGGATGAGACCTACATACGGATCAAGGGCGTGTGGAAGTATCTGTATCGTGCAGTCGACAAGGCGGGTGCCACAGTGGGCTTCCTGTTGACCGCCAAGCGCGATCGCAAGGCGGCGCTGCGTTTCCTGTGCAAGGCTATCACCCGACATAGGGTTCCCAAGACGATCACCATCAACAAGAGCGGCGCCAACACCGCGCCGATTGACAGCTACAACACCGAGCATGACGCCGGGATCAAAATGCGCCAAGTCAAGTATCTCAACAACCTCGTCGAGCAGGACCACCGGGCGATCAAACAAATCACCAAGCCAATGCTCGGCTTCAAGAATTTCTGGTCAGCGGCGACCACCATTGCCGGCATCGAGATCATGCACATGATCCGCAAGGGTCAGTTACGTTCGACAGCAAAGCTGCGCCCAGCGCAGCAGTTCTACTCCCTCGCAGGATAGAAAAACCAACGTCCCAGCCCATACTCAGACACGACGAAACTTTGCAACAGAACCTTCCGGCAGCGCATCCGGTTATGTAGCTTCGATGATGACATCGTCGCCCTGTTTTCTCGGGAAGGTTCATTGACGACGCCTTGTCCAACCATCTGGACGAGATCGGCCGCATGATGGGCGGTGATGGCGTGGCTGTGCTGCACAGGCGCGAGCTGATCACCAGCAGTATCTGCCCCAGCGATAATGAGACTGTGCTCTCGCGGCATGGCTGGCGGATCGCGCCGTCGCACCGGTGTTTTCGACGGACAGCCTGTCGCGCGCCTACCCGGCCGGCGCCGGGTTTCAGAAACCGGTCAGTGGCGTGCTGTCGGTAACCTTGTCGGTCGACGAGCCGTGGCTGCTGCTCTGGTTTCAGGCCGAGCAGATCGAAACCGTCGAGTGGGCCGGCAACCCGCACAAGGCGCACAGTCTCGATCCCCGACTGCTGCTGACGCCGCGGGCGTCGTTCGAGGCCTGGGCTGAAATCGTCCGCGGACGTGTCCGTGCCTGGTCGCTGGCGGAGATCGAGGCGGCCACGCGGCTGCGGTCGGCGTGGCTGGACGTGCAGCAGAACCGGCGCCTGCGAGCTCAACAGCAACCTGACCAGGATCCTGCAGGACAAGGATCTCCTGCTGCAGCAGAAGGCGTTCCTGATCGGCGAGGTCAATCATCGTGTGCAAAACTGCAATCTGCTGGTCTCCACCTTCCTGGGTCTGCAGGCCAGCACATCGACCAATGTCGAGCTGCAGGAAGCCCTGGAAGAACCGCGTCGGCGCCTGACCGCCGTGGTTTTGGTGCACCGCCGGCTCTACCGCGGTGACCATGTCGAGGTGGTCGACGGCGCTCGCTACATCGAGGAGCTGCGCGCGGACACCTTCTCGTTCAAGGGTCAGGATTGGGCGAAGCACCTGACCCTGGATCTGATGCCGGTGCTGATCGCCACCGACCGGGTGGTGACCCTGGGCCTGGTGCTGACCGAACTACTGATCAACTCCAACAAGTATGCCTATGCCGGAAGCCCAGGTCCGATCCAGATCGAGCTGAAGGAAGATCGTGCGCACATCCACATGGTGGTCTCTGACAAAGGCCTGACCAAGAACACTTTCCGCAAAGGGTTCGGCTCGCGCATCATGGAGAGGCTGGTGAAGCTGAGCTGCTGCCGGTTTCGTGGACACCGAGATTAGGGTGTTTCATGAGATTGGAGGGTGGAGATGGTACGGCGACAGTTCAGCCGAGAGTTCAAGCTGGAGGCGGTCCGGCTGGTCAAGGAGCGTGGTGTTTCGGTGGTGCAAGTCAGCCGAGACTTGGATGTCGGCGAAAACATCCTGCGGCGTTGGATCAAGGAGCTCACTGCGGATCCTGGGCAGGCCTTTCCGGGTCACGGCCAGGTCAAGCCCGAGCAGCAGGAGATCGATCGGTTGCGGCGTGAGGTCGCCAAGCTCAAGGCTGAGCGCGACATTCTAAAAAAAGCCGCGGCCTACTTCGCGAGGGAGTTGTTGTGAAGTTCGGCTTCATCGCGAAACATCGAGGGATCTGGCCGGTGCGGTGGCTTTGCGAGGCGCTCGATGTCTCGCGCAGTGGGTTTCATGCCTGGCTCTCCCGGTCGCCCAGTGCCCGGGCGCGCGGTGACGAGGTTCTCGGCGCCCAGATCAAGGCCAGCTTCGTCGGCAGTGACCGGACCTATGGCGCCCGGCGGGTCTGGCACGACGTGCTGGCCGAGGGGGCCGCATGCGGGCTGCACCGTGTCGAGCGGTTGATGCGTGAGCACGCCTTGCGGGCAAGGCCACGCCGCCGGGGTCTGCCTTCGGACAAGGGCACCCGGCACGAAGCGGCAGACAACGTGCTGGATCGCCAGTTCGACGCCACGACGCCAAACCAGAAGTGGATCGCCGACTTCACCTATCTCTGGACAGCCGAGGGCTGGCTCTACGTAGCGGCCGTCATCGACCTGTTTTCACGCCGCGTGGTGGGCTGGTCGATGAGCGCGACCATGACCGCCCAGCTCGTCGCGGATGCGCTGATGATGGCGATCTGGCGCCGCGGTAAACCAAACGCGCTGCTCCACCACTCGGATCAGGGAAGCCAATATAGCAGTGAGCAGTTTCAGAAGCTCCTAGTGGATCACGGCGTCACATGCAGCATGAGCCGGTCGGGTAACGTCTGGGACAATGCAGCGATGGAGAGCTTCTTCTCCTCGCTGAAAACCGAGCGAACAGCTCGCAAGGTGTATCGCACCCGGGACCAGGCCCGGGCTGACGTGTTCGATTACATCGAGCGGTTCTACAACCCGCGCCGACGCCACTCGACCATCGGATATCTGAGCCCTATGGAGTTCGAGCGTATCAAAGCGTCAGCTTAAGTTGTGTGTCCACAGAACCGGCAGCAGCTCAGACAGCTACCCGATCGATACACTGAAGATTGACAGAGCCTTTGTGCTTGGCATGATCGAGCGACCTCGAACCCGAGCGCTGGTGGAAATGGTCACCACTTTGGCGAAGGCACTCGATCTGGATGTGGTTGCCGAAAGAGTGGAAACAGAGGCGCAGTTCCAGGCTCTGATCGCCATGGGATGCCACCATTTCCAGGGCTACCATCTGTCGCGACCACTCTCATTTGCCGATGCCATGTAAGCCTCCAGAAGCGATCCAGCCTAACGGTAGCTTGTAGCGACACACACGCCTTGAACTCGACCGAACATCATGTTCGCTTGCCTGCCATCGGTCCGTCCTCTCGTCAGGGCGAGCCGAGTTTCGGTCACCTGTCCAAGATCCGGGAACCGCCTTGCTTGGAGCGTTTGCCACACGGTGGAGAGCATGCATCACAGCTAGGACCTCGGTCACGGCCGAATTTTCGTCGGTCTTGTTTATCCCGAAAGCCTTGATTCGCGCGCCAGGGGACTGCTAGCTGCCTGTTCTTGTAATAAATAACGTCTTACCTTCGCCATATCGCCACGTGCGTCTCAGAAAACGGATCAAAACATCAAAGCAATTGCGCCGGAATTGGACCCTAAGAGGAAGACACATTCTCAGAATTGGCCTTATGCTATTTGTTTGGACGGTCATGAGAAAGTGGATTTCGTCGATTACTTCGTTTTTATAAGTGACTGTGTTATAGTCGGCTTTTGAAAGTCGTTCAGTTGTGAGCATTTCTCCGCCTAACGCTGTCATCCCTACAACCAAGGCCCTCAACGTTCCGAATGAGAGCGGCCCTGCTGTCGGTCTAGGTCTTTCCCAAATCGTACGGAGTGCGGCTCATGCGGCAGAATGTCCGGTTGCGGTGCTATGCCAGGCGACTGCTTCGGGTACATACCAGGTGATTACGTCGTTCGGCGTCGAAGACCTACGAACCCATAGAGTCCTCGAAACAATACTCGGCCAAGCGGCAGTATTATTTAAGGATGCAATTCTTATCCTGAACGACACAACAACCCGGTGTGGTCTGGACGGTCTCCCGGTTGCGACGCTCTCCACAGGCGCATCACTAGCTAGGTTCCTAGCGGCTTTCCTCGTGCCAAGCCGGGACAACGCCCTTCCTCACGTGCTGGTGGTCGCTAACGTAGCACCCCATGCTGGTCTGAGCGCTGCAAAGATCTATGTGCTCCGTACCCATGCCGCCCAGATCGCGTCCTTGCTGGAAATGCGATTGCTTCGTGAAAGTCTCGATGCCGCTGATCTTCTTGTCGGCTCCCAATCAAACAACGAACGTCTTCGGATGCTCGAATCTGTGGTGATTAACGCGAACGACGCGGTGCTGATAACCGAGGCCGAACCGATTGACTTGCCTGGCCCTCGGATCGTCTACTGCAATAAAGCATTTACCAGAACTACAGGTTACTCGGAGACTGAAATACTTGGTAGGACGCCGCGTCTGCTGCAATCGCCTGGTACCAACCGGACGACGCTTGATAAGTTGCGTGGCGCATTGTCGCGTTGGGAGCCCATTGAGGTCGAACTACTCAACATGCACAAAGACGGAACGGAGTTCTGGGTAGAGCTTAGCATTGTTCCGGTTGCTAATGAAAAGGGTTGGTTTACTCACTGGGTTTCGGTTCAACGCGACGTCAGTGATCGAAAGACCGCCGAGGAAACTGCGACCCGGGCGCGGGTCGCCGAGGCGGAGAACCTCATATTGGAGGCCGAGATCATCGAGCGCAAGCGCGTGGAGGCTCAGCTCTTCTACGCAGCATTTCATGACGACCTGACGAAGCTACGCAATCGCGCCTTCCTAATGGATCGGCTGACCATCGCTCTGGCGCGCACGAAGATCGAGCCGAAGTTTCGATGTGCCGTGCTCTTCATGGATTTGGATCGCTTCAAGCTTGTCAACGACAGCCTGGGCCATAGAGCTGGCGATCTCCTTCTCATGGAGGTGGCCGAGCGGTTACGCAGCTGCATCCGCCCACAAGACACGCTTGCCCGGTTGGGAGGCGACGAGTTCGCGCTCCTTATCGAGGGCACAGACGAGCCGACGTTCGTCATCACGCTGACCGAGCGAATCATCAAGACGATGCGGCGACCATTATGGGTAGGGAAGCAAGAGGTGTTCTCCTCCTGCAGCATCGGCGTGGTCTATGCAACAACGCGATACGACTATCCTGAAGAAGTTCTGCGTGACGCTGACATCGCCATGTATCAGGCAAAGCGACACGACATTGGCGGCTACGCGATGTTCACCGCAACAATGCACGAAAGTCTTGTTTCCGCACTCGAGTTGCGGACCGACTTGCAAAATGCCGTCGCCCGTAACGAATTCTACCTCGTTTATCAGACTATCCATGACACGGCGACTGGTAAAATTACTGGGGTTGAAGCGTTGATCCGCTGGAAGCACCCAAAGCGGGGCATTGTGACCCCGGTCGCCTTCATCGGCACGGCCGAGGAAATGGGCTTGATCCGCAGTATCGGACGCTGGGTACTGCAGGAGGCATGTACTCAGATGCGTACGTGGCGCGACCGTCTCCCTGGCCTGGACCTCAGACTGAGTGTGAATACATCTGCTGAGGAGTTGAAGGATCCACAATTTACGATAGAGCTACAGGATATTTTGACTAAGACAGGGCTTGATCCACATACACTACAGATCGAGGTCACGGAGAGTATATTCCTTGAAAACCCTGAAATCGTCGGCAAGACCTTGAGCAGCATCAGGGCCCTCGGTGTACGCATTGCATTAGACGATTTCGGCACTGGTTATTCGTCTCTGAGCTACCTCGATCGTTATGCAATGGACACGATCAAAATTGACCGCTTGTTCGTGACACGTATGTCAACGGAACCGCGCACGATGGCCATTATTGGAACCATCGTTGCACTGGGACGCGTGCTCGACCTAGAGATTGTCGCAGAAGGGATTGAAGATAGCACACAGTTGAAAGCACTGCTAGATGTAGGCTGTGGGTCCGTCCAGGGCTACCTGTTAAGTCACCCGCTGGATGCAAACGACATGGAGGAGTTTATTGCTCAGCAGCTGTAAACTTTTGCGGAAGGCGTAGTGATGGCATCTGCTAGTTCGAAACCGTTCGACTCGACCTTGATGAATAATTATGTCGGACTTTGATTTCAGCTTCGGGGGTTCCCCATCAGTCTAAGAGTGCCTTTCAAAACCTCTTCTGCAGCGTGTTGGTTCTGTCAGCCCTCGCGCCAGCGACGGATCGGGTGGCTGTTCGGTGGCTGATGTAGCGTCGCCAGCCTTGGGACGGGCAGGATATTGGGATGAAGTGCGTGTGCTGTGGCTCGGACTCAGTGACCGAGCGGCCCGACCTGACGGCACGCGGCTACCGGCGGTTCCGCTGTCGGGGCTGTGGGAGGCAGTTCAGCGAGCGCAGCGCAGGCGTGCTGAACCGGAGCTGCCTGCACAGCGACGTCATTGCCTTCGTGGTGTTTTGCCGGCTCCGCTACCGGCTGACGCTGCGCGACCTGAGCGAGATCATGGCGCTGCGTGGGATCGACGTGAGCTACGAGGCCGTTCGTGACTGGGAGGCAAAGCTGCTGCCGGTCATGGGCGACGCGCTCCGCCAACGCCGCCGCGGCACCGGACGGCAATCCGGCGTGAGCTGGTATGTCGACGAGACCTACCTGAAGGTCCGCGGCCGCTGGTGCTACCTCTACCGGGCGGTCGACCGGGACGGGAACCTGATCGACGCCATGTTGAGCGAGCATCGGGACATGAAGGCCGCCAAAGCGTTATCCGCAGACCAGCCTCATAGGCCAGCCAGTTCATGACCCGGCGACGGGCTTTCGGGATGTGGTGGCGGCGAAACGCGTTGTGCTTGAAGGGCATCCCAGACCTTTATCAGGCTAGGAGGACCGCGTCAGCCGACCGGTCCATGCACCAACACCGGACACTGCGGCAGTGCTTTCAATTACGTGCGCTGCATCGCGTAGTAGGCTGCAAAGAACAATGACAGCGTTATCAGGTATAGCAGTCCGATCCATCCCGTATCCACCAAAATGCCCTGGCCTGGCAGATGTAGCCGCTGCTGCATTGGCGTCATGCCGCGTAACACGACGATGGCAAGCGTCGCCAGAATCACAAGGTGTCCGAACACGTCAAGACCACCGAACGCGGGCATTGCGGCAATGAAAATCACCGCATAGGCCGCACCGCCTAGGCGCAGCAGCCCTCGACCGGTGACCAGGTAGAAGGCGAGCGTGAACTCCACGAAGCCAGCAATCACCGTGACCAGTGTGGCTGGCAGCCCCATGGCAATACTCGGATGGGTGGCAATCACTGCGATCGTCCATTGTGGGTAAAGGAACTTCTCGATAGCGGTCCACGCGAGGCTGAAAGCAAGGCCGCCAGTCAATAGAGGCTCGCGGAAGAGCACGAGACGGATTGACTGTAGCGATAACGAGGCGAGATAGATCGCCAGACACAGCAGGAACAGGTAGTCGATGAGGTGGAAGACGCCGTAGCGGCGCATCGCATCCAAGTACAGCACAAGCACACCGAAGCCCGATAAAATACAAGTTCGACGCCAGACCAGGAAGAAGGCGATCAGGAACTGCGTCGTCGCAATCCAGGATGCGTGGGTCGTAAGCTCTGGTGTCAGAATCATACGGCCGGCGGCGGATGCGCAGATAAAATATGCGCCAGCTGCCGCCCGTACAAGCCGTTGCTCTGTCGGCGCGCTTGATAGACCACTGCTGAGCCAAGCGGGCCAACGCAGCGCGATCCAGCCATCGAGTAGGAAGCCCAACAGGAGCAGCAGCAAGAACAGTCCGAATACTGATAGGAACGTCGGCGACATCACAATGGCGAACGGTACCGGCGCAGTGTGCACGTCGGTGAGCGTAAACCATTTCACGTGCGCTAAAGCCCGTTGCGGAAGCAGCAACGCAATCATGAGCGACGTAAGGGCACTCAGAGTAGCCGTGCCTATGCCAGGCCGTTGGCCCCACGCATTCAGAAGTATCATCACTGGTTCCGTTCGATCGCTGCCTAGAACTACTGACATTGCCGAGCAACGGATGCAGCCGGGTCTTTAAACATTTTATGCTGCGTCGAGCGGTGCTGATCCAGCACCCGGCAGGCGAAGCGCTTCGAGAGGTCTAGCGTCGCCGTTACGTGCTGCACGCCCGACGACGAGCAGCGCTTGGTAGTTTCCCGACGCAGGCTCCTTCAACACCAGCTTCTCGAGCGTCAGGTCCGCTACCGCCCTGCGCAGGCGGCCACTCTTCTGCGCCAGCAGCTTTAGCCGCTTCACCTGGTTCAGCTTCAGGCTGCAATCTTCAGCACGCCACCGGTAGTAGGTCGTCTCCGTCCCCTGATTGCCCGAACCGCTTCAGTCACCGGCTCGCCCTCGGACCGTCAGATCGGTCTTATCGACGTACAAGCTGCTCGTACAGCCGCGCCGCACGCTACGGCCGTGCTTTCGCAGTGCGTCCCCCAAGATCGGCAGAAGCTTTGCTACCCAGTCACGATTGGGCTTATAGGTGACCTCGGTCCCGCGCAGCGCCAGGATCTCAAGCGAGTCACGCTGGGTCAGCCGGTAGCGCCGCCGGCAGAACACCACGAAGGCGATGATGTCGCTGGGCAGAGAGATCTGTTTAAGAACCCGCTGCTGCGCTCGTTCAACTGCCGCCCACAGGTCCAACAGCGGAACAGCCGGTAGCCGCCCGTCATCACCTCCGACCGTCCTGTAACGGCAGCAGACCCAAGGCACACGCGGCTTATCCTGATAACCCGCCCGTTGCCATGACGGGCGATGCTACGTCAACCATCCAGCGGCTACCAGATCCGTCATTGGCTCAAAGGCTGACAGAGCCATGCCGACGAAGTAAGGATCCACGGTGTCAGAGCTCGACGCTGCTGGGCAGGATGACGAGGTCGCGCACTGTGATACCTTTTGTGCGCGTCAGCATGAACACCACCGCCTCGGCCACCTCGCTGGGCTGCATCAGGCTGCCATTCGCGAGCGCCTCCTCCATCTTCGCCTTCGGCCAGTCCGCAAGTAACGCGGTGACCACGGGACCCGGCAGCACCGCGCCCATCCGCACGCCGTGCGGCGCGAGCTGACGGCGCGTCGCGTGCACGAAGCCCTGCACGGCGTATTTCGATGCGACGTAGATCGGCTCCCAGACCACCGGCACAACACCGGCGATGGAAGACGTGAAAATGATGTCGCCGGAGCCTTGCGCGATCAGATGCGGTACCACCGCATGGACCGACCGAAAAGAAGCGGCAACGTTAAGATTGAGAAGGCGATCCCAAGCATCCGGATCGCCGTCGGCAATGGCGCCACCGATATAAGTGCCCGCGTTCGCATGAAAGATGTCGAGGCCGCCTGCAAGATCGAGGATGCGCGGCAGGATGCTGGACACGTCGGCGGGGTTGAGCAGGTCGACGGTGAGCGACATCGCTCCTGCGCCGAGCTCCGTGCAGAGCTCGCGGAGCCTGTCCGCCGCCCGGTCAATCATCACCACGCGACACCCCTCGGCGAGGAGATGGCGGGTGCATTCGAGGCCGATGCCGGACGCGGCACCGGTGATGGCGGCGACCTTGCCGCTGATCGAGGAAGCCATGATGAACCCTTCGTGATGCGTCAGGCGCGGCCGTGTGAGGCGCGCGAACGGCGGGCGAGTGAGTCGACGATCACCGCGACCGCGAGCACGGCGCCGGTGATCATGTAGCGTAGGCTCGATGAAAGATTGAGGAGCGTGAGGCCGTTGGAGATCGCCTGGATTACAATGACACCCAGGAGGGCGGAATAGGCGCTGCCGCGCCCGCCGAACAGACTGGTACCTCCGATCACGGCAGCGGCGATAGCGTTAAGATTGACGTCGCCGGTGCCCGCTTGGCGGCTGGCCGAGGCAAGGCGACCGGCGACCAGGATGCCGCCCCCTGCCGCGAACGCGCTGCACAGCATGAAAGCTGAGCGATAGATGTTGCGAACGTTGATGCCGGCGCGACGCGCCGCCTCGCGGTTACCACCAATTGCGAACATTGAGCGGCCCCATTTCGTGCGGCGCAGAGCGTATTCGGTCGCCATCACGAGCAATGCGAACAGCACGAAGATCGCGGGCACGCCGCGCCCGAGGCTGAGATAGAAGATGGCAAGCAGCAGCAGGATTGTGGTGGCGGCGGCCTTAAGCGACAGGATGCGGAGCGGCTTAGCCGACAGATTCGCGGCCACGCGATGCCCGCGCTCGGCAAGCCCGGTGGCTAGCATCGCAGCACCGGGCACCAGTGCCAGCACGACCGACAACCATGTCGGCAGGATCAGGGTTTGCCCAAAACGCACAATCGGTGAGCCGTACGGCAGGTTGATCGAGCCGGTGTCACCCAGCAAGTAGAGCTGCAGGCCGAGCAGCGCCAGAAGCCCCGCCAGCGTCGCCACGAAGCTCGGCATGCCGAACCGATTGTAGAGCTCGGCATAGACGAGGCCGATCACCGCTCCGGCGACCAGTGCGGCCACGATCGCGGCCCAGACAGGCCAACCGGAGCTGACCCAGAACACGCCGAGCATTGCCGAGGACAACCCGCTCATCGAGCCAATCGACAGGTCGATCTCGCCCAGCAGCAGCACGAACACGACGCCAAGCGAGATCAGCCCAACGGAGGAGCAGTCGAACAGCAGGTTCACGAGGTTGTTGGGGGCGACAAAGATCGGGTTTAGGCTGGTGAACACGATGGTAATGACGATCAGGCCGACGATCACCGGCAACATGCCGAGATCGCCCGAGCGGACGCGGTCGAGGAAGGCACGGAGCTCGCCGCGCAGGCCTTCATCGTGACGGACGCGCTCGTCGCCGCGATCCAGTGACGGCACGGGTGCGGAGACGGTCATGCTGCACCTCTTTCGTTGACGTTGGTCGCTTCGAGGTCACGCGATGCGGCGCGGCGCGACACGGAGTTGTCGGTGGCGCCGGTGATCGCGGCGATCAGTTCGTGGTTACCGGTCTCGGCGGTGAACACGCCGTTGTTGCGGCCCAGCCGCAATACGACAATGCGGTCGGCCACCGCACGCACGTCTTCCATGTTGTGGCTGATGACGATCACGCCGAGGCCGCGGTCGCGCACGCGCTCAATGAGGTTTAGCACCTCCGCCGTCTGCGCCACGCCGAGCGCTGCGGTCGGCTCGTCAAGCATGATTATCTTGGGGTCCAGCAGCAGCGAACGGGCGATCGCGACGGTCTGGCGCTGGCCGCCCGACAGCGAGGCGATCGGCTCGCGCACCGACGGAATGCGCGCTGCGAGCTCGCGCAATAGCGTCCAGGCGCGCACCTCCATTTCCACCTCATCGAGCCGCCACGGGTTCCTCTCCTGGCCAAGGAAGAGATTGGCGACCACGTCCAGGTTCTCGCAGAGGGCGAGATCCTGGAACACGGTTGCGATCCCGAGACTGAGCGCGCTTGAGGGCCCGTCGAGCGTGACGGGCTCGCCGAGGAAGCTGATCTCGCCCTCGGTCTGCTGATGCACGCCGGCGAGCACCTTGATCAGCGTCGACTTGCCGGCGCCGTTGTCGCCCACCAGCGCCACGACCTCGCCCGCATGCACGTCGAGATCGATGTCAGTGAGTGCGGAGACCGCGCCGAACTTCTTGGTAATGCCTCGAAGGCTAAGAATAGGCGCGCCGCGCGGTGGCGTGACGGAAGCGGTCATCGTCATGGCGTGTCTCCGACCTAGACCGTTCAGATGCCGAGCGCGTGGCAGGGCGCGGCGTAGTCGCCCGTGCAGACCTGTGCCGGCGTCTGCAGGTGCGTGTCGAAGATCACCGACTTGATGTTTTTCGCGGTCACGAGGGCAGGCGTGAATAACTCGGTCGGCGTGTCGAACAGCGTGGTCGAGGCGGCGGGCTTCTGTCCGTCCAGCAATGCCACCGCAACTTTTGCCGCCGCCGCCGCGACCGTCTCGGATGGTTTCGAAATTGTGTTGTACTGGTCGCCGGCGATGATGAGCTGCAGGCCCGCAATCGTGGCGTCGTTGCCGGTCACTGGGGGCACCGGGTTCACGCCGGCCGCCTTGAAGGCCGCGATGACGCCACCCGCCGTGCCGTCATTGGCCGCGACGACGCCGACGATCTTGTCGCCGAAACGCGTGACCTGCCCGCTCGCCCATTCCTGCGCCTTGGGGGGCGCCCAGTCCGGCGTGTCGTATTCCGCGAGCGTCTTGTAGCCGCTGCTAGCCAGGCCTTCGTGAATGCCATCCCGGATAAGGCCGGCAGCGGCGTCGGTCGGCGAGCCGTTCACCTCGAGCACGCCACCCTTCGACGTCGAGGCATCATGTGCCTTGAGGTCGGCCACGAGCGACTGCGCGATCATGCGTCCGATCCCCTTGTTGTCGAAGGAGACGTAAAAGTCGGCCGGCATCTTCGGGATTGGCCGGTCGTAGGCGATCACCTTGACTCCCTGTCCATGCGCAATCTGCACGAGAGAGGCCGCGGCCGCGCTGTCGACGGGATCAAGCACAACCACCTTGGCGCCCTGCGCGATCACCGAGTTGAATTGCTGCTGCTGGAGCGAGGCGTCCGCATTCGCATTCTGGTAGACGACGTGGCAGCCCGGGCAAAGCTTCGCCATCGCCGACTTGAAACCCGGAAAATCATGTTGCTCGTATCGGGTCGAAGCCTGATCGGGCATCAGGAACGCCACCGTTCCCGACGTCGCAGAAAACGCTGGCGGACTGGTCAGTCCGATAACGCTCACTGTTGCTGCAAGCAGCGTGAAATTCCGCATCATTCGCATTCCCTCCGTTTATGTGGCGGGGAACCGATCGCCGCGAGGCGAGGCCGTCACGGCGCAAGATGCGCGCCGATATCCTGCTGACCCGACGAGACCCCGTCTTCGCAGGGCTGGTCACCGGATAATATCCTCCCTCATGCGAACGAGTCCCGCACGTATCAACGACGCCCACGCGCTCAATCGATTGAGCATCGTTGCGATAGTCGGCGCTAAGTGTCAACACACATCGATGAACAATCGTCGTCTGAGCCGCCGCCCAACCATCTACGACCTCGCGGACGTCGTGGGCACCTCGCCTACGGCGGTGAGCGCGGTGTTAAACGGAACGTGGCGGAAGCGGAGGATCAGCGAGGCGTTGGCCAACCGGATCCGGTCGGCAGCCGATGCTCAAGGTTACGCCATCAATTTGCCGGCAAGCGCATTGCGGCGTGAAACATCGCGCATTATTGGGATGATTGTGCCGAAATATGATAACCGTTACTTTGGCGCAATCGCTGAACGCTTCGAAAGCATGGCGCGAGAGCGTGACCTCTTTCCGATTATCACCTGCACGTTGCGCGATCCGAAGCTTGAGGAAGAGGCGGCGCGTGCGATGATATCGCACCAAGTCACCTGCATCGTTGCCACCGGCGCAACTAACCCCGACCGTATCGCTGATCTTTGCGCGCCCGCGGGCGTGCGGACGATTAACCTTGACCTTCCCGGCCACAAGGCACCGTCCGTGATCTCGGACAATTACACCGGCGCACACAACCTCACTGCCTGCATTCTAAAGCGTATCGAAAAGCGTCGTGATGATGGCGCCTCGCTCCTGTTCATCGGCGGCCGTGCGCACGACCACAATACGCTCGAGCGGCTGCGCGGATTTCATGCCGCGCATGCAGAGGTCGGCATGGCTGTCTCCGGCGATCATGTTCTGCCGTGCGGGTATGCCGCCGAGAAGGCGGAGAAAGCGCTTGACGCGTTTGTCGCCGCCGGCAACCTGCTCCCGGCTGGGCTCTTCGTCAATTCAACCATCACATTCGAAGGCGTGGTCAGCTGGCTTCGAACGCGCAAGCGGAGCAGGTCGACTGCACCAAGTATTGGTTGCTTTGACTACGATGCCTTCGCGTTGTGCATCGAGGGAACAGTGGGAATGGTGCGTCAGGATGTGCCTAAGCTCGTCGACGCTGTCTTCCGTCTATTCGACGAAGAGATCAGAGACGATACTCGCTGGATCGAAATTCCTCCGATTCTGGTAGAAAGCGGGCTTCGAACGCGAGGACGGTCCAGCGCTTTGTCAAAAAAAATAGCATAAGAGTACCGCTTATTGCTCGGGCGCGCATCGACAACCCTTTTTACGACTTGGGCGTGGCGAGGCGTTGTTGCATGGACCGGGTAGGACAAGCTCGTGCCTCCCACCCAGTCCATGCAACAACGCCGGTTCTTGGTGCAGCACATGATGATGCACACCAAGCTGCCACTATGGCGCGGGATCCGAAAGCTCAAGCAGCGACAGCGCCCCCGTGTCGGTTCCGACTGCGAGCCATGTGCCGTCGCGGGACCATGCAAGAGCCGACACGCGACCGCCGCCTGCTGGACGCAGCCGCACACTTCGGTTCTCGCGATTGGGCATCAACTCGCAGATCGCCACGCCGCCATCCTCGAACCCAGCGGCCACAAGGGGACGGGTCGGATGGGTGGCAACCTGTGTCACAAGTTGGCCAATCCCTTGTCCTGCCTCCAAGGGCGGCTTCCCCTGCGGCCCCGATCCGGCGAACGACCAGCCGATGACGCAATCCGCGCCGGACGTCACTAGGATCGGCGGCTTGGCGATCCAAGCCATGGATCGCGCCTTGGACGTGTAGCCTCGCATGAAAATGTCCTCACCCTCGGCAACCCGCCAGCCGTGCAACTCGCACTCCTGCATCGCCGTCATGAGGTACGTGCCGTCCGGACTCCAAGACGCGGCGATATGCGAGCCACGCCACGCCAGCCGGCTCGGCGTCTGGCCGAGCGTCGCCGTCCACCACAGAGTCACGCCACCGTAATGCGCGACCGCAAGCCGCTTTCCTTTGGGATTGAATGCAAGGCCTGACACCGAGCTGGGATGGCCCGGAGCAGAAGACCGCACCGCGCCGCCTACATCGAGCAGCCGGACCTCACGTCCGATCGCCACGGCCCTCATTTTGGCCGGACGGGACACCGCCAGGACGTCGATCTGCCGACCAGGCGCGTGCAGCAGCACTGTCGATGTATCGTCCAAAGCACAACGGACCATCCGTCCGTCGTCACCACCACTGACGAACCCGAGCCCATCGACGTCTAGCGATAAACAGAGCACTGCCCCGTTGTGGGCCTGCACGGACTGCGTTGTGCCGTCCGGAGTCACAAGCTGGATCGTGCCGTCACCGACGGAAACCGCCAGTAGGCCAGAGTCGGCGAACACCGCACCGAAGATTCCGGCATCAAATTGACTATCCCGACTCGGAGACATCCGCACCTGCGGTTCAGCCAGCACCATGGTCCCGCCCCGTCAGGCGATGCAGGCCGCGAAGCCGGCCTTCAAATCCATGGTCTCGAGATCTCGACCAATGAAGACCAGCTTTGAGTTCCGTTTCTCGTCCAGGCCCCAGGCTTTGCCATCGTCGCGTTCGATAAGCATATGGACGGCCTGGAACACGAAGCGGTTGGGACTTCCCCTGACGTCGAGAATACCCTTCGAGCGCAGGATCGATTGGCCTTTTTCCTGCAGCAACCTGCCGATCCACTTGTTGAACTTGTTGACGTCGATCGGCTGCGTCTCGTGCAGCGCGATGCTGGTCACAGCATCATCATGCTCGTGGTCATCTTCGCCCAGAAAGTTCGGTTCGATCGCCAGGATCCGGTCGAGATCGAACGCCCGGCGGCCGAGAACCTCCTCGAGCGGAATCACGCATCGCTCTGTCCGATGGACGACGGCGGTTGGATTGATTCCGCGCAGACGTGATTCCAGTGCCGCCAGGTCATCGGCGGTCACGAGGTCGGCCTTGTTTAACAGGATCACGTCGGCAAAGGCGATCTGCTCAGCCGCTTCATGACTGTCGTCCAGCCGCGCGAGCACGTTCCTGGCGTCTACCACGGTGACGATGGAGTCAAGCTTGGCGACCGCCTTCACGTCGGCGTCGACGAAGAAGGTCTGGGCGACCGGCGCAGGATCGGCAAGGCCGGTGGTCTCGATCAATATGGCGTCGAAACGTTCCTTGCGCTTGACCAGGTTGCCGATGATGCGGATCAGGTCGCCACGCACGGTGCAGCAGATGCAGCCGTTGTTCATCTCGAAGACTTCTTCTTCGGCATCCACCACCAGTTCGTTGTCGATGCCAATCTGGCCAAACTCGTTGACGATCACAGCGTAGCGTTTGCCGTGCTGCTCTGTGAGTAACCGATTGAGCAGAGTTGTCTTGCCGGCGCCCAAGTAGCCGGTGAGGACGGTGACAGGAATTCGGTCTTGAGTCGCAGAGCTCGTAGCCGAAGCGGACATGACTTCCTCCGATGGGAAGATTGGGCGGGTCAGCCGCCTATCTATCAGCCCATGTAGACGCAACAATATATCATATCAACAGCTATTTCCCTGGTCCGAACCAGAAGGCATATAGACATGAAACGACACAGACGTTATATGATGATATATCATAACGTGATGGACCGTATGTCTGGGCAACTGAAGCTTCGCCTGTTCCTGTCGGCATCCTGCGCTGGCCTGCTCGTCTCACTGACGGCGCATGCTCAGGCGGTCGCGCAAGTCGCGGGTGCGGTTCCTCAGCCGACCGGCTCAACCACTCCGGCGGCAGCACCTCCTGCCGATGTTCCGGAACACATCACAGTGCGGCTTGACCGCGTACGTGCCAACCTACAACCAAGCCTGGGCGCTCAGGTCTATAGCTTTGGTCGAGGCACGATCAGGACAATCCCTCAAGGCGACAATACCCCACTGAACCAACTACTGCTGCAAGCGCCTGGCGTCGCGCAAGACAGCTACGGCCAGATCCATGTGCGCGGCGATCATAACGAGATCCAGTTCCGGATCGATGGTATCCAGCTGCCCGAAGGAATTGCCGTTTTCGGACAAAGTCTGGAGACACGCTTTGCACACGATTTATCGCTGATCACCGGCGCGCTGCCGGCGCAGTATGGTTTTCTGCAGGCGGCCGTCATCAATATCAATACCAAGAGCGGCATCACGGATCGAGGCGGCGAAGTCTCGCTCTACGGCGGGTCGCGTGACTATCTCCAGCCATCTTTCTCCTACGGCACCAGTGCAGGCAAGTGGGACATGTTCGTGACAGGAGACTTCCTGCACAACCGCGTCGGGATCGAGAATTCGACAGCAAGCTTTAATCCGATCCATGACCTCAGCAACCAGTACCACGGGCTGGCCAAGCTGTCCTACACGCCGGACGCCGACACGCGGATCAGCTTGATTGGTGGCATCTCGGATGCCGAGTACCAGATCCCGAACAACCCGAACCAAGTGCCGTCTCTTGGACTCTCGTCTAACGGCATCACAGACTACAACAGCGCCAACCTGACCGAGCATCAGAAGGAAATCACTGACTTCGCGATCCTGTCGCTGCAGAAGACAATCGGGACGCTCGACATTCAATCGTCGGTCTTCAGCCGCTATAGCTCGCTCTACTACTCGCCCGATTTCGTTGGCGACCTACTGTTTAACGGCATCGCGCAGACGGCTGGCCGCTCGGTCTGGTCGTCCGGCACGCAAACAGATGCGAGTTGGCATCTCAACGGCCAGCACACGCTGCGCGCCGGCTTCCAGGTTTTTGTCGAACGTAACGCTTCCGTGACGGACTCTGTGGTTTCACTGCAAACGGGCGCAGACGCCGAAGGCAATCCCGT